>JAFIER010000223.1 GCA_020832465.1 Bernardetiaceae bacterium | reverse complement strand
CGTACAAGGTCTAAACCCTGCTCGATGAGTTTTTTTCTACTGATGGTGTAGTGTTCTTCTGGAATATTCGGACCTGATGTATTGAAATAGCGACGCATAGTTTTTCCTGTTTTTTGTGTAAAACAAAGATAAGCATTTTTTTCTTTGTCTGAAATCAGGATTAGCATTATTTTGAAAACCTCGGAGATTGTAGAAGATACTGCTGAGGGTTAGATTTTGAAAATTGATTTTACCGATAAGCAAACTCAAGCCAAGTGGCTTGTGACTGCTCATCAACTGCTAAAACATAAATATTCTCGGCAGTAAGCAATATATTTTTAGGCGAATAGCCTTCAAGCCAATCATTTACATCTTTTTCGTATAAAATTGACTTACTATTACCATCTAAAACAAGCAGGACTAAATTTGAAGTATTTTCTGCTGTATTGCGTTTTCTTCCCAAAATTACAAGGTTGTTCTGCACATCGAAAACCATTTGAAACGAATATAAAGAAGTGGTTAGTTTATCGTTTTGCGCATCATAACTTACTTGTTCGAATCCCTCTAATGCTTTGAGTTTTGTATCTGTGAGCATTGCTATTTGAGGATAGAAATGATACCCTATGTGCAAAGTTCCAGAGGTATCGGCAAAAAAATATCCTTGTGCGTATTTCTCATAAAAAAGCTCTTGCGAAACTTGATAAGCAGGTATAGAAAATGAAGAGAATGAATCAAATACAAGTTGATTGCCTTCTTTTCTATAAAAAATTAGGGCTGGATAGTCATAATCTTGAAAAAAGCTCTGCTCGGCAGCATGTACACTACCAATTTGAAAAGCTATGAAATTATCTGTTATAGCAAGCGGGGCATGGCTTTTTGGTGTAAATACAGCCTTTTCGGTGCGGTGTTGTGCTACTTGATAGGTCTCTAACAAATGCGAAAATTTTTTGTCAAAAACAAGAAAACATAGCAAACTACGCACGGTTATTTTATCAGGATCTTGCGAACTTCGATGTGGGTAATGCGCATTGATAAATAAGTAATGTTTGCCTTGGGCATATCCATATTGTAACATTTGCATTTTTTTCAATCCTAAGTCCTCTAAAATAGATTCTTGAGATAGAATAAATGCTGTTTCGTTTGCTTCATCAGCAGCGTAGTCTTCTATGAGCTGATAGTATATTGAGTCATGCAAACTTATATCTTTTTTGATATAAAATGATTTTTCTGTATTATCTATTTCTATCCATTGTAGTAGATCGTAACTATCTAAAAAAAACACAAAATTATTGGTATCAAAATTAAACATTTGATAAGGTACATCATAAAAACGGTCTGCCTCTATTTGGGTATAAGTTTGTATTTTATGCACATCGTAGTCTTTCTCTTCTTTTTCTTTATCTACAGAAAGTAATTTATCAAAATCAGTCTCGGTCAATAAATTTTGATATAGTATTTGACTACTTCTGACTAAGGCGATTGATGTCCTCTCATTTACCGCTAAAGCCTTAAAAAAATCAGCATTTTCAATAACTCGAACCTTAGTCAAATCAGTATTAGCAAATCCGATAAGTCTATAAAGCAATAAATCCCGTTCATCTCTGTTTTCTGTATTTAGTACGAAAATAATGGGCTTATTCAGACGATTTAGTTCTTTGGTAATGAACTTACTTATGCCTACACAGCGAGAGCAATCATTAGCCGTGAGCAATACAAAATACTGAGTTTCGTCTGTATTTATCCCATATTGACTTAAGAAGGAATCAATGTCGTTTGCATAAACTTTTATATTTGCTAAAAAAACAAGAAATAAAATTACAATATTTTTCATGAAAATTATTGTTGATGGTTTTAAATATATAAAGATAAGCGTCCTTTTATTAATAACTGAAGTTACGCATATAGCGTCAAAATAGCCTAAAAATAACATTTCTCGAAGAAATATTATTTTTCAACATGCTGATAGACAATAACTAACAGTTTTCAAAAAACTGTTAGTTATGAAACTGCGTAACTCCAGTTAATAAAATAAGTACTTGCTACTTGCTTGTAAACAATTTGCATTGTTATATATGTGTGGTGGGGACTCCAAACACGGCGAGAGTAGCTGTCTATATCTTAATTTTAGAAATAACATTTCTCAAAGAAATGTTATTTCTAAAATTGATTTACTGCTTTTAATATAAACTATATTAGCTCAAGCACTTAATAAGATATACCGCTTGAATGATGATATTTACTGTTCAACGACAGATGTATCTATAGTTATGGATATTTGTTCTGTAGTTTCATTCTTATTAGAACGACTAAACTGTAGCAGTTTTCCTACTTTGTCATATCCTCGAGAGGGTATAGAAACTCCACGGTTATTAGTGTCAAGCTTAATTTCACTAAACCTAGGTACATATATCACTATGCACGTTTCGTCTTGATAAAAAAAGTCGCAAAAAATTGAAACATGTTCTGTTCCATCAAGACGCTCTATTATAGTTACTTCAGATGCGCGACCATTTATGTCTATTGTTTACAGGTCATCTACCTGTGCTTGTAAAACAGTAATAGTAAAAGAACCAAATATTAAAGCTATAGAAAATATAATTAGTTTTTGCATAATCAAATCAATTTGAGTATAAAAATATTAAATAAAAAAGAACAAAGTTTATTGTTCTATCGTGAACTCACTAATACTTTTCTGATTATCTAAGTCACTTTTTTTGTAGTCCAGCAATTTGCCTTCAACTACTAAACCTATAGCAGGCACTGCCAATGTTCCTATTGTAGTTTTACCTGGACGCTTCCTTTTGTAAGTGTAACAAACCTCATCCTGCCAAAAACCATTGCATTTTATGGTTGTTTTAGTAACTCCTCTGGATATACTTTCTTGTTTGACTTCTACTTTCCTTCCCTTTATGATTAGTTCGGGTTCATTAGAAGATGACCGTGTACCCATCGTTTCTTTAGACGGAGGCTCCGCTGCCC
>JAFIER010000222.1 GCA_020832465.1 Bernardetiaceae bacterium | reverse complement strand
GGTACACTTCCTTCTGGTCTGTACCTTATCAAGATATTAAATTCTAATGGTATCCTTTATGAGGGTAAAATTAGTAGAATGTAGTAGTAGTATATTTGTTATATGAGACAAAAAAAGGGTACGGCTTTGCCGTGCCTTTTTTTTATGCTTCAGAACAGCTATTTGAAGTTTTCAATCAAAAACTCTTTCAAATCTTGCTCGCTTGTGAGTTCGAGTTTCTTTTTGAGTCGGTATTTGAGTGTTTCGAGCCCTCTGAGGCTAAGGCTAAGCAAGTTTGCCATTTCTTTGTTTGTGAGGTCTATAAGACTTAAAGCACAGACATTAAGCTCTCTTGTATTAAGAAAAGGATATTGCTCTTTTAGTTTTATAAAAATTCCAGGATATAAATCTTCTATGCTATCCATAATTTTTACAATTTCCATTTCTACATCACTTTCACGCTTAATTTCACGTTTAACTTTATGTAACAGATTAGGAAAACCTTCTTGTGTTTTTAGATTTTCTTGAATAGCTTCTATAGTTTGTTTTTTTCGTTCAATAAGTGCATCTTGAAATACGAGTTTGGCTTCCATGCGCTCGAGTTCAAGTTTGAGGTCTTCTTCTTCTTTGACTTTGTTGCTGTAGAGTTCGGATAGTTTCTGTTTTTCTTGCATTATAGCCTGCTTTTCATCGATGCTTGCTTGATAAGTTTTTAAATGTACTGCAAGTTGGGCTTCTATATGCTTGCGTTTACGCACTCCGAGCTTCCATTCTCTATATAAAAATAAGGATACAAGCAATAAAATGATAACAGATGCAGTGATCATATATTGAATTTGACTTTGTCGATGTAGCGACGCGAGGTAGTTTTTTTCTTGCTCTCTTAGCATTTCATTGTGCTTGAGTGCTTTTTGGGAAAAAAGGAGTTGGTGTTCAAAAATTTTATTTTTTTGTGCTTTGTAGTCATTAAATGCCTCTATAGCTCCTTCAAGGTTATTTTCTAACAAAAGCAGTGCTTTTTTTTCAAGCGCACCGAGTCGCTCGTCTTCTTGATTTATAGAAAAAGTAGGCTGTAATATCACTAAAGAGTCCATCGCAAGTAATGTACTATCTAAATAGGCTATTTTATCGATTATATCATTGGCTACCTTACTTCTAAGTAAGTAGTAGTCATATTTAAAAATGTAATAGTTGTCTTTACTGCTAAAAAGTTCTCTACTTGATGATTGGCTGATATATCTCGCATAAAAATCGTCTATAAATGCTTGCTTTTCTGTATGAGATAGTGAATCTTTTATTACTTCCAAGTAGATATGCAAATAGTTGCAATAAGTTATACCCCAGTTTCTATTCTCCGTATTAAGTGCAGTATCTTGTACAATATGGGCAAGAATATCGTATGCTTTTTGAACTTCTCCTAATTCAAATAAAGTAACAGCTACATTACTTTGCACATTTATAGAAGGTTTTCCTTTTTTTGAAATTTCAAACTCCTTCTGTTTTTGAAAATATTTAAGCGCATTTTCAAAATCTTTTTCTGTATAATAAGCGCCAGCAATATGTTGTAAAATTATGCTTTGCAAGGAGTCTGTCTGCGCCTTATTTTCTTTGATTGTGCTATTTTCTATTTTTTCGGAAAGAGCTTTTAGTTGAACAAGATAGGAAATATTATTAAACCTATCGGTGCTAAGCGTACTAACACCCAAAATCGCTTGACTTTCATACCATATAGATTTTTGGTATGCCGCTGCTGCTGCTAACTTTTGATATAATATAAGTGCTTTTTCTTTTTCGTTAGCATTTGCATAAGTCTTGGCTAGATCATGCAATGTGGTTAAGTCTATTTTTTTGAGTGGCATATTTTCGTAACGAATAAGCATTTCAAAACTCTCTCCCATGGTTGTATGCCCTTCTTCCATAGGCTCAATGCTCTTCTCACGGCAAGCTGTAAGCAAGCTAAGCAAAAGGCAAATCGTGAAAAAATAAGCAACACTCATAAATTTATAGTAGATAATCATGTATATAAAATATTAAAGGGGCTTTGAAGTATTAAAATTATTGCATGCAAAGTACATGAATTTACAAAAAAAAGCAAATTTATATAAAAACATACTTCCCCTATAGAGATGCTAAAAAGCTATTCAGCTACTCAAAACACTGTTTTTTGACTTTTGAAGTAGTTATGACGTAGTTTGTGAAGTATATACGAAGTAGGGCCTTAAGGTAATATATTTTTTTCTTTTCTATCCTACCCTTACTTTTGTTTCAATACTATTTTTGTAAACCCAATCCCAAAAATAAACATGAAAATATCTACACTAAAATCGGTCATTATTATTGCCTTGTGTTTGATAAGCTACTTAGCAGAAGCACAAGTGCGCTACGTCAAGCCCACTGCTACAGGTACAGGCGATGGCTCTTCTTGGGCAAATGCCTCCAACGACTTACAAGCCATGATAAATGCCTCCGCAGCAGGAGAGCAGGTCTGGGTAGCCGCAGGCACATACAAACCTACGCAATACCCAACAGGTTGTGGCACTTGCACAAATCCACGCCAATACACCTTTTCATTAAAATCAGGTGTAGAGGTTTATGGTGGATTTGTAGGCACAGAAACTATGATTTCACAACGTACTAATTTTGCGCCCACGGAGGCCAATGAAACTATTTTAAGTGGAGACTTAGCCGATAATGATGACTTTGATACAGATAACAAGGGATATCAAGGCACGACAGGCGATGATAATGTATTTCACGTCGTTACCTCTACTTTTACTGTAACTGGGCATACCACTATTTTAGATGGTTTTTCTATTATTGGGGGGCACGCTAATGTAGGTACTCCAGATAATAATAATACAGGAGCGGGTTTGTATGCTACAAGCGTAGCGGGTAGTACACAAATTTATAGAAATAATAGTATATACCATAATCAGGCAAGGAGAAGAGGTGCTGGCATTGATATATTCAGTAATGTGCTATCCGGAGATTTTGTATTTGAACATAATAACATCAATGATAATATATGTTATTCGCCAGAAGTTCATTGGTCAACTAGTTATTCAGCGCCAGGTATTCATGCTGATAATAGGGGAGGAACTTGGACTTTTGAGCATAATCATATTTTTAGAAATAAGAATTTACCTCATACTTCCTATGGCGGAGCAGGTGGTGGCGGACGCTTCTTAAACAGAAACAACGGTGCTTTGAGCATTATTAATAATCATATTTATGAGAATATAAATATAGGTAACGGTAATCGTGGCGCTGGGCTTCATATTAGTAGCTGGGAGAGTTCTAGCTTAGATTTAATCAATAACCACATATACGGCAATAATGGTAATCTTAGTCTATTTAATAATAGCGAAGGTGGTGGAATCTATATTTTTACAAGAGCGGCTGGACCGCATGTTATAACAGATAATACTTTTCATAGCAATAGGGCGGCACGAGGTGGTGCATTTTGCTCAGAGACAAGTCATCAGACTACCACTGGAACGAGCTACGTGTTTAGTCGGAATGAAGTATATGATAATCAAGCAGGAAATGGAGGTGGGCTTTATGTTACACATAGGTGGAATTTGCCTTTTATTATGGAGGAGAACCTATTCTATAATAACACGGCAACTGGGCAGGGAGGGGCACTTTGGTGTGATAATGTTTCACGCCTGTTTTTATTCAATAACAATGAAGTATATGATAATCAAGCATCGAGTCAAGGAGGTGGATTGCGCATGAATCACTCTACTAATAATAATTTTATTTATGATGGTTTGCCAAATCAGGCTATTATCACGAATAATCAGATATATGGTAATACAGCAGGTTCAGGAGGTGGGATGCATGTTGGTGCTAATGCAGGTGGATTTTACCGCATTGAAAATAATACAATTTATGACAATATTGCACAAAATAATGGAGGAGGCCTTCAGTGTGCCTTACAAAACTTTACTAGTGTTTTTCCAAGTGAAGCGATTATTACCAATAATACTATTTATAATAATAGTTTAACAGTCTCTACTTCACACCCCTCACTCGGGCAAGGTGGCGGCATAAGCATAGGTGCTGCCTTTAGTTCTATTGCTGAGATTTCTAACAATGAAATCTACGGTAATACGGCGACAGCGCGTGGAGGAGGAGTGGCTATGAGGACAGGAGGGGTTTCTTCTTTATCATCACATTCAAACGTGATTACATTAGTCAATAATAATATCTATAATAACTCCTGTATAGGACTTAGTGCAAGAGGTGGAGGTGTGAATAGTGAAACAGCGCAGGGATCTGCAACTCAGCCTGGCATCAATAATATTTTGAATAATAACATTTATAATAATTACTCATCAAGAGACGGTGGTGGAATTTATACACTTACTAGACCAGATGGTTCTAATGTTACATTTACTAACATTATAAATAATAGCATCAGAGATAATGAAGCGGGTCTTCAGGGGGGCGGTGTATATTCTCACTCAATGTTAAATACTCCTCAAGGCTCGCAAAGATATATCAATAATCGCATTGAGAATAATACAGCTGCACAAAGGGGCGGTGGTGTGTATGTTGAGCACCTTGCAGGTAGTCAGCTTTACACGAATAATACAGTATTGAATAATAGCTCTTCTAATCAAGGTGGTGGATTTTATTCCACTACGGGCAATACACAGACTTTTAACTGCATCAATAACACCATTTACAACAATACTGCAAGTACGGCTGGTGGCGGACTTTATGCAATCAATACCTCTGCTGGCGCAACGCAAAACTACCTAAACAATATCTTTTGGGAAAACCAACAAAATGGTAGCAATGATGTTGCTGGTGCAGATGTCTTCCGTGCGAATGCTACGGGCACAGTGAACGTAGAATATTGTATTGTACAGGCAAATACGCTTTATACGCCCTCTGGCGTAAACAACAATATTTTTCAAGATCCACTTTTTGTAGATGCCGCTGCTGGAAATTTGCGTTTGCAAACTTCCAGCATCGCAGTAGATAGTGGTAGTGATGATGCTTGGGCAATCACAGGGCTTGATACAGATAAAGACGGCGAAGAGCGTCCAAAATTTTGTGTCGTAGATAGAGGCGCATTTGAGTTGCAA
>JAFIER010000213.1 GCA_020832465.1 Bernardetiaceae bacterium | reverse complement strand
ATAGAATATATTGGTGTTTTAGATGCTGAAACAGATGAAATTATCACAGAAGTAGCGCATGACGTAGGATTACGTTTTACTGATACTCAAGAAAAAGCAGGACAATACAGCTACTGTAGGTTTAAGTTTCACGAACAAGATTGGAGAAGTCCGAGGTTTCATGAAGATCCCTTCTGGGAGACCGATGGTTTTTCAGTACCTGTTTTTAGTCTTGAAGTTTATGAGTAAATTTTTTAGTCTTATCTCACACCCTAAGGATTCCCAAAGAAAATGCTTAGGGTGTGTTTTTATTATACCAATATATAGGCTACCAAAGATATGGTGATAATTTTTCACATTTATTTTTCAGGTATTCGAAAACAAAATCGCTTAAATTAGATTTAAAAAAACAGGCTAACTTAAACGGTTTTTTGAGTGTCAATCTGTAATTTTTGCATTTTTAGCACTAAAAATCAATCTATTCAGAATATAATAAACGATTTAAACGTTATAGGTTTAGTGGAGGGCTAAAAACTATTTATATTGCGTTATCATACTACTATACATTTTTGCATAGCGTGGCGTTTGCAACCCCCACGCTATGCAAAAATGGGCTTAGAAATAACATTTCTCAAATAAATGTTATTTCTGGCTAGCGAATGTCTAGTAGTATGTTGCGTTATGCAATCTAAACTTCCACTAATCTCTTTTTTTAGCATCATAGAATCTATTTTTACGCTTATCCCCAATTGTGCAAGCCATGAGTATGGAATTATATAACCTGACCGCGCTTAAGTGCAGTAAACTCATTACAGAGCATTACAGTACTTCTTTTACGCTCGGCATTCAAACATTAGACAAAAAACTACACTATCCTATTTATGCTATTTATGGCTATGTCCGCTATGCAGATGAGATTGTAGATACATTTCATGATTATGACAAAGCCACCCTTTTCAAACGCTTTCGTCAAGAGACTTATTTAGCATTAGAGGAGGGCATCAGTAGTAATCCTGTTTTACAAGCCTTTCAACTCGTTGTGCGTGAGTATGATATTGAGCTTGCGCTTATCGATGCTTTTTTGGATAGTATGGAAATGGATTTACATCGCAATACATATAACGAGAGTAAATATTCAGAATATATTTACGGCTCTGCTGAAGTAGTGGGCTTGATGTGTTTGCGTGTTTTTTGTGAAAACGATAGCGCACTTTACGATAAACTCAAAGCCCCAGCCCGTAGCTTAGGTGCAGCTTTTCAAAAAGTGAATTTTTTACGTGATATGAAAAGTGATTTTGACGAAAGAGGGCGTGTTTACTTTCCTCATGTACAATATCACAATTTCGACATCGAGGCTAAAGCTGCTATTGAAGCCGATATACAAAAAGATTTTGAGCACGCTTACGAAGGCATCATAGAGCTGCCTCGTACTGCTCGCTTTGGTGTTTATTTAGCTTATGTGTACTACCTCAATCTTTTTAATAAAATCAAAAAACTACCTACACAAGATTTGCTATCGAAGCGTGTACGTGTGCCTGACTCTCGTAAAATGATGATTTTAGTAAAAAGCTACTTCAAACACCGTTTGAATTATATTTAAAAACAAGAATCAAGTTGCTAAGCAAATCATACTACTATACATTTTTGCATAGCGTAGGGTTTGCAAAAAAGGCTTAGAAATAACACTTCTTTGAGAAATGTTATTTCTAAGCCCTTTTTTAGATAGTGTAGTATGGATAGCCATAACATGGCTACTCAGCGAGTTGTTATGGCTACATTTTACATTGAATTGCATTTAAGCATTCCGTTTTATTCGCTTGGTCGCGAGCGCACTGTAGTAGTGCCACCAATCCAACAGCCTACTTCAATGGTTTCTCCTTCTTTTCTATCAGGTATAGTAAAAATTTCTGCTGCTGTGGGGAAGTACTGCTTTGCCGTTGCCATTTTTGCTTGATTATTTGCTTTTGCATACATATCATAGGCGGCAAAAAAAGCTACTTTTTTGGCAATAGGATCACCCCCACCTCCGTTACAACTTTCATAAGACTTGAGGTACAAGTCTCCGATAAAAGTATAGGCTTCGCTTGCGAGCGCACCGTTTGCACTTATAGCTTTATTGGCATAAGTACGCGCATCGCTTAGCTTTCCAGCACGTGAATAGTTTTTGGCTATGGTAAAATAAAGTTCACCTCTTTCTTCTTTGTTTTCAGCTATTTCAGCAGCTTTTTCATACCACTCAAGTGCTTTATTATCATTGCCTTTTATGCGGTGCAACTTAGCTATTGCTTCTGCAATTTTGAATTTTGGTTCTGACTCGTAAATGGTCTCGAGCGAGGCAAGGAAAAGAGGATCTTCTTTACAACCGCCAATATTCATATAGTTATAAATGCGTTTGGCTAATGCCAAATCTTTAGGATTTTCTTTGAAACGTGTACCGTAATTATCGCGCACAAAATCGCAGTTAATTGCATCTTTGGCATAACCCTCCAAAAAACGGTCGAGTTGCTCCCTGCCATATTTAATCCAAGCAGCTTTGACCTCCTCGCCCTGCTCCGTACCTAGGCTTTCAGCTTCTGCAATCTTATGATCTACAATCTCGTTGAGTGCATCATAACGATTTACAAACTCATCGAGTGTAATTTTCTTTTTGCGATACGCCCTACCAGAGAGGTCATAAAAGAAAATCAACTGATTAAGAGGGAGCTCAAGTCCCAATAGCTCATGGGTTTTGGTATAGATCGTGAGCAAGGTATCGAACTTATCTTCACGTTTGAGCCAATAGGGATAGGCACGATTGCCTACACGCTCATAAATGTCAGCTAAATCTTTGTAGTAGTTCAACTCAATGCGACGGCGAAACATTTCTAATGTTAGGTCTTGGTACTGCGCTTGCTTATCCGTGCGCCCCTCTTCAGCGGCTTTGGCTTCTAAGCCTTCATACAGCTCTATGGCTTTGATATAAAGCGAACTGCTCATTTTAGGCGCATTTTCAAGTAGCCATTCGGCGGGTTCAAGTGCAGCTTCGTAGTTTTTAATCATGAGATTATCCGACATAACAGCGTACTTTTCACTTGTTAAGTCTGGGTTATCACCGTAGTTTAACTCTTCTTTGCCACTTTCGGCATCTTGCGCTTGTGTCGTTATACTAATGCCAATAAAAATTAGGCAAAAAGAAAACACAAAGTATTGTATAGCATTTTTATACATCATAATGATAGCATTTTAGTTATATTGTAATGAATATGAATCAAACAGGTAGCATCTCGCTACTCCTTTTTATCAAGGCTACAAAGCTAAGGATTCTGTATCTAAATAGAAAAAAAAAGAGCATAAACAGATTGTTGCTTTTTAGGTTACAAGCTATATCGCTTATACCCACATATTGCAAAAAAACGACTTTTTTATCACTACAATGCAAGATTTAACAAAAAGTAACATGAAAAACACCAAAATGTTGTTTTGAAGCATACTAAATAGACATTTAGCAGCCAGCCATAACATTTTTTGGGGTGTACGTCAAGTTGGTAAATCGACTTAGGTAGTTTCAGAACTAACAGTTTTTCGAAAACTGTTAGTTCTTGATGCTTAGTACATTATAGAAATAACATTTCTCAAAGAAATGTTATTTCTGGGCTTATTTAGCAAAGTTGTCGTACACCCTTTTTTTGAGCACTGTTATGGCTAAGCTCCTTTTTTCGTAGTGTGGTTTGCAAGTTTATCAATAGGGCATTTGAGGCTATTAGCTACAAAATGACTTATTTTTTGAAAAGCAAGGAGGAGTCTCCATAGCTCAAAAATCTGTAGTTATTATCGATTGCGGCTTGATAAACTGCTCGCCATTCATCTCCTATAAAGGCAGCGACAAGGAGCATTAAAGTGGTTTCTGGCATGTGAAAGTTTGTAATAAGCGCATCAGCTACTTTAAAGTCGTAACCTGGTAGGATAAAAATCTCTGTTTCTCCGATGAGTTCTTGGATTTGATGTTTCTCCATGACTTTCAGCAAAAACTCAAATGCTTCTTGTCTTGTCAGAAGTGTTTTATTTTGCAGTTGATAAGCCACGAGTTTAGGGACGCGAAAATACTTCAAGTGCTCTGCACTGGGTGTGTCATTAGCCCAAAGGTTGGCGAGCCAGTAAAGGCTTTCCATGGTGCGGAGCGAGGTTGTGCCTACGGGCACGGCAAATCTCAGTTTGTGCAGTGCTTCGAGCTGTGCTTTTTTTACTAAGATTTGCTCGGCGTGCATGGGGTGAGTAGCTACATTTTGCTTGTGCTCATCTTGTACGGGTTGAAAAGTACCTGCGCCTACGTGTAGTGTAAGTTCTTGTTTTTCAAAACCTTCTGTGCTTAATTTTTCTAATAAAGGCTCATCAAAATGCAAGCCCGCAGTGGGTGCGGCTACTGCACCTTGATTGACTCCAAAAACAGTTTGATAGCGGTCTGCGTCGCTACTTTCGGCCTCTCTTTTGATATAGGGCGGCAGTGGCATGCGTCCAAGAGCTTCTATAATTTCGATAAAAATAACATGGTTGCTCTCCCACTCAAAGCGAATAAGTTTTTGGCTACGGTCTATGAGTTGCAATGTAAGCTCAATGAGCTCTCCGTTTACATTGAGCGATGTGGAGAGTAAATCCTTATCCTTCCAACGTTTGAGGTTTCCAATCATCGCAAACCAAGTGGCATTACCCTGCGCGCGCATCGCCTCGCTCAAAACCTGCGAAGGGGCAAACGGACGCAAAAGAAAAACCTCTATCCACGCCCCCGTTTCTTTTTGAAAAAACATACGCGCTGGAATGACTTTCGTATTATTAAAAAAAAAGGTTGCGCCTACGGGTAGTAGCGATGTTATTTCATGAAATTGATGATGATGTATCGCACCGCTACGGTAGCAAAGTAATTTAGAAGCACTCCGCTGCTCGAGTGGACGCTGTGCGATGCGCTCGGGCGGAAGCGTATAGGTATAATCTTGAAGCCTAATCTCGGGAATCATTATTGATGTTTGTTTTTGAAATTATTTTTCTAAGCACAAATTTAATAGCTAATACCATACAACTATACATTTTTCCATAGCGTAGAGGTTTGCAAACCCCAGGCTATGGAAAAATGAGCTTAGAAATAACGTGTCTCAAAGACATGTTATTTCTGGCTAGCAAATGTCTAAGTAGTATGAGCTAATACTAATAAGTGAGTACAGGAACTATCTAAGTCGCTTGACTAACTTGACGTACGCCACCCACCTATGCTGCCTCCTAATTACATCGAGGCTTTTTTATATAGCAAAAATTGGGCTTAAAAAGAGGGTTTAATCCAAATCATAGTCTTTGAGAATTTTATTTTGCTTGGCTTTTTCTATTTTATGAGCAAATTTTTCAGCTTCGTGCTTATCGCGCACAACCTTAGCTACTGTAAAACAAGAAGTAAGCGAAAAAAGGTATCCCATAGCTAAAAATCCCTTCATCCAAAGATCGCCTTCTAAATAAATAATCCCTGCTAAAGTGCCTAAGGAAGATATAGCAAATGAAATCCAAGCTAAAAACGAAAATGCAGCTGTATTTTGGTGGTTATCACTCATGTCATTGTAATTCAAATATGGATTATCATACTACCAGACCTTCGCCAGCCATAACATATCTCAAAGACATGTTATGGCTAAGGCCATTTTTCCATAAAGCTATGGAAAAATGGTACAGTAGTATCAAAGTTGAAAAAGTTGTATCTTTATATCATACGCAATGCGCAGTACAAAAGTTATAACATCGGCAAAATGGAGTGGATCATGATTTTTATCGGAAAAATCTTATTTTAAACTCTTTTTTCCAAAGGCATTCCATAAAAATTACTTATTTTTGTTTTTATTATCGTTTTGAACAGATTCTGACTGATAGAAAAATGACAAAAATAGCCCTCATTACAGGTATTACAGGACAAGATGGTGCATATTTAGCCGATTTTTTACTTAAAAAAGGCTATCAAGTGCATGGCATCAAACGTCGCAGTTCGCTTTTTAATACCGAACGCATAGACCATTTGTACCAAGACCCACACGTTGATAATTATAATTTTAAATTGCATTATGGAGACCTTACCGATAGCACGAACCTGATTCGCATTATCCAAGAAGTAAAACCTGATGAAATTTATAATTTAGGTGCTATGTCGCACGTAAAAGTAAGCTTCGAAATGCCCGAATATACGGCTAATGTAGATGCTATGGGAACGCTACGCCTACTCGAGGCGATACGCATACTCAATTTATCGGATAAAGTCCGTATTTATCAGGCTTCTACATCTGAACTTTACGGGCTTGTACAGGAAGTCCCTCAATCCGAAAAAACGCCTTTTTACCCGCGCTCTCCTTATGCCGTCGCCAAACTTTATGCTTATTGGATAACCGTAAATTATCGTGAGGCTTATAATATGTATGCCGTGAATGGAATTTTATTCAACCACGAAAGCGGTATCAGAGGCGAAACCTTTGTTACAAGAAAAATTACACGTGCCGTAGCGCGCATTGCCTTAGGCTTACAAGAAAAACTATACTTAGGCAACCTCGATGCTAAAAGAGACTGGGGGCACGCCAAAGACTACGTCGAAGCCATGTATTTGATGTTGCAACAAGATACACCAGAAGATTTTGTTATTGCAACGGGTAAGACTACTTCTGTGCGTGATTTTGTCAAAATGGCTTTTGCAGAAGTCGGTATTCAACTCCGATTTGAAGGAAAAGATGAGAGTGAATGCGCCTTTGTAGCCTCGTGCCAAAATCCTGAATACCAAATACCTATTGGTAAAGAAATATTAGCCGTCGACCCACGCTATTTCCGCCCGACGGAAGTCGAACTTCTTATCGGAGACCCCACAAAAGCACAAACTAAACTCAATTGGAAACCTAAATACGAACTGCCGGATTTAATCCAAGAAATGGTTGCTTCTGATGTAAAACTTTTCAAAAGAGACCAATACCTCAAAGAAGGAGGTCATGATATACTGAATTACTATGAGTAGTCAATCAGTAAGTTACACACCTTGTTTGTATCTCATAGTGCCTAAAGGAGTAGTCCATATTACTTAAAGCACCATTTTAAATTTTGCGTAAGCAGTTTGTTTGATATTTAGCCTTAAACTCATAAAATGATGTATAGACTTTTTACCCTACTTTGCTTTGCTATTTTGCTGATGTCTGTAAGCTGTAAAAAAGATAATCTTCTGCACAGCAAATGGGTAGCGCATGCTCATTTTAATATTATGGGACGCAGCATGATGTTTCAAAATGAGGTTGAAATAACGCAAAATAAAATTTTATATCAAAGCAAGCAAACCCAAGGGCTTGCCCTATCGCCTGCTATGCGCGAGCAGCTGCTCAAGCAAGCAGAAACCGATGCACCAAACGAAGGAAGCGAAAGACTAAAACAAGAATTGAAAATACAAAAAACAGCATATAGCTTCCAAGCTAAAATCAAAAACCACGTAAAATGGAGCAATAAAAGTGGATTTTTTCTCTTAGATCAGGTAGAACTAATAAGTAACGAAGGGGCTGATATCATGATTACCGACACCTCTGAATACTTTTTGCAATACAATATAGATGCTGAAAATCGCGCCCGTTTTGTCTTGTTAGATGTCAATGATAAAGAAAAAATACCTGATAATAAGCATTTTAACTCAGAAACGGCTTTGCTTTATATCAGCCAAAAGCAGTATAGAGCCTATAACAAACTACCTACGGCAGAGATAGATGAAAAAAATATTGGAGATTGGAAAGCCAAAGTAGATAAAAAAATGAAATCCCCCGAAACTATTGCCAAACTAAGGCAATCTGACCCCGCTATGGGTATGTTAAGCGGTATCAAAATCCGAAGCGAAGTCGTACAAAGCATTTTTATAGATGAAAATAAAAATCCATATACCTCGCAAGAATTATTTTATCAATACCTCTCTGGTTCGGGCTTATAGGCTAAATCCCAAAGAAAATATAGAAAAGAAGCATAGCGTGGGGCTTGCAAACCCCACGCTATGCAAAAATGGGCTTAGAAATAATATTTCTCAAAGAAATGCTACTTCTAAACCTCTTAGTTGCTACTCTTTTATGCCGAGTAAGTCTAAAATAAAAGCGTACTCCAGGGCATATTCTCTGAGCCTCGAGAAACGCCCCGAAGCACCGCCATGCCCTGCGTCCATATTCGTATAAAAATAAAGTGCATTCTCATCGGTTTTGGTAGCGCGCAACTTAGCGACCCACTTGGCAGGCTCCCAGTATTGCACCTGCGAATCGTGAAACCCAGTAGTTACTAAAATATTGGGATAGGCTTGCGCTACGACGTTGTCATACGGCGAATAAGCGCGCATGTAGTCATAATATTCCTTTTCGTTGGGGTTGCCCCATTCGTCGTACTCGTTAGTGGTAAGTGGAATAGATGCGTCCATCATCGTAGAAATAACATCGACGAAAGGCACGTGTGCTATCATACCTTTATAAATATCAGGCTGCATATTTGCTACTGCCCCCATAAGCAAACCGCCTGCACTGCCTCCCATAGCAAAAGTATTCTCGGGTGAGCCATAACCTTCGGCTTGCAAAAACTTCGTACAATCTATAAAATCTGTAAAAGTATTTTTCTTTTTGAGCAATTTTCCATCTTCATACCAATGCCGTCCCATCTCTTCACCACCGCGAATATGAGCCAATGCAAATACAAATCCTCTATCCAAAAGTGTGAGACGAATGCTCGAGAAATAAGCGTCCATAGATGCGCCATAGCTTCCATAGGCATTGATATAAAGCGGGCTTTTCCCGTCTTTTTTTAATCCTTTGCGATAAACAATCGAAATAGGTACTTTTACGCCATCTCTGGCTGTAGCATAGACCCGTTCAGATACATAATTTTGACTATCAAAACCGCCTAAAACCTCCTGCTCCTTCTTGAGTTCGGTTTCTTGGGTTTTCATATCATAATCAAAAACCGAACTTGGGCGTGTGAGCGATGTATATCCGTAGCGCAACACGTGGCTATCCATTTCATAGTTTTGTGCAATGTATGCGCTATAGGTAGGGTCGGCAAAGGGCACATAGTGTGCTGTATTATTTTTTTCGTCTCTGATTTGAAACTGCAACAAACCCTCTTTGCGCTCCACGACGACCATAAAATCATTAAAAACTTCGATGCCCTCTAAAAGTACATCTTTGCGATGCTCGATAAGCGTTTTCCAGTTTTTCATATCGCTTTGCTTACCGACTTGCACTTCGAAGAGTTTGAAGTTGGGGGCTTCGTGGTTGCTTCTGATATAGAATTTATCATCTCGATGCTCGATATCGTACTCGTGCTTTTCGCTTCTGGCATAGAAAACCTCAAATTTAGCATTGGGTTTATCCGCCGGAATCATAAGCACTTCACTCGTGAGTGTGCTCGAGAGGTTAATAAAAATATAATCCTCTGACTTGCTTTTGCTGATGCTTGTGTAATAACTCTCATCATTTTCTTCAAAAACAAGTTTGTTAGTCTTATCAGCTAAGTTATATTTCCAAACTTGATAAGAGCGCAGTGTCTTTGGGTGTTTTTTGACATAAAAAATGGTTTTGTTATCAGCAGCCCATACCACACCTTCAATATCTTGGATAGTGTCTTGGGTAAGGTCGCCTGTATTTAAATCTTTAAATCTCAGGTTGTAACGTCTTCTTCCTATAGTATCTTCTGAAAAAGCGAGGATTTGCTCGTTAGGGCTTACTTTGAATGTACCTACGGCATAATAAGGTTTGCCTTCGGCGCGCTTATTTTCGTCGAGTAAAACTTCTTCTTCTGTTGCTTGCTCACTTTTTTTGCGGCATCGTAGGCTATACTCTTTTCCCTCTTCGGATCTGTTATAATAAAAATAGCTACCTTTTTGATAAGGCACAGAGCTATCGTCTTCTTTGATGCGCGCTTTCATTTCTTGATATAGCTTTTCTTGTAGCTTATCTGTATGTGAGAGCGCAGCCTTGAGGTATTCGTTTTCAGCATTTAAATAAGCAATTACTTTTTCGTTTTTTCGCTCGTCATCTCTGAGCCAGAAGTAGTTATCAAGGCGTTTTGCGCCATGCTCTTCGTGTTCGTAAGGAATGATTTCTGCTACGGGTGCATCTATTTTCTGCATATTTTCGTTTGTATGATTATGTTTTTGTTCTTGTGATTTTTCGCTACAGCCAGCCAAAAAGAGGGCAAAGCATAAGCAAAGGTAAGCATAATATATGGGCTTCATAAATTTAAGGGTATGTGTTAAGGTATAAATATGCACGCATAATAAAAATAAAATTGAAAATAACAGCGATACGCACACACTATTTAAAGATTTCTAACATTTATATGAAACATATTGAGTGCGAAGCTGGAGCTTCGTGCTATAGCGATTCAAAATTATTAAAGTGTATGGCTTGTTTATATAAACAAAAAAAGTTAGTTTGGCATAACCAAAATACATATACACACATAAAACAGATAAAAATATGGCAGAGCGCAGTAGTGTTTTTGATATGATAGGTCCGGTGATGATAGGGCCTTCAAGTTCGCATACGGCAGGGGTTGTCCGTATTGCAAGGGCAGCGATTCGGGTTTTTGGTAGCATACCCGATGAGGTTGATATTACTTTTTATAATTCTTTTGCACGCACTTACGAGGGTCATGGCTCTGATAAAGCGATTTTAGCGGGTTTATTGGATTTTAAAACTGATGACAAACGCATCAAAGATGCTTTCGAGCATGCGAAGCAGCAGGGTCTAACATACAAATTTCGCTCGGTAGGCAACGCTGCGATTTATCACCCTAATACAATCAAACTCAATATGCGCAAAGGAGCGCATGAGGTGGAGGTAATAGGAGTGAGCAAAGGCGGTGGATTGATTTTGATAGAAGAGGTAAATGGCTTTGCTGCTAATTTTACAAGTAGCCTGCATACTTTGATTATCTTTGCCAAGGATCAGCCGGGTAGTATTGCATTTATTTCAGACATTATTGCGCACGAAGACGGCAATATTGCCACTATGAGCGTTACGCGCAAAGGCAAAAGTGGGCAAGCCTGTTTAGTGCTCGAAATCGATACTGGCATACGTATGCTCACTAAGGATTACATCGAGTCTCTGAGTTGGGTAGATCAGGTCATATACATTCCAGATATTGATATGTAAGCCGATACATTTTGCATATAGATAAAAAAACTAAGAATATTTGTTGTAAAATTTCTTATTCTTTAAAAATTAGCTTATATTTGCGGTTCGTTTCTAAAAACGCACACAGCGTATTTGTCTTAAAAATACAGGAATCATGAGCGATTTAATCAAACAAGTAGAAGAGGCTTTCCAAAAGGATATGCCCGAGCAGAAAGAAAAGTATCCAGAATTTGGAGCTGGCGATACCGTGAACGTACACGTAAAAATTCGTGAAGGCGATAAAGAACGCATTCAGCAGTACCAAGGTACTGTTATTCAGCGTCGTAATAAAGGTGGAAATGGCGAAACTTTTACAGTCCGTAAAATATCAAACGGCGTAGGAGTTGAGCGTGTTTTTCCTATTATTTCACCAAACCTTGCCAAAATTGAAGTCATTCGAAAAGGTAAAGTGCGTCGCGCACGTTTGTTTTATTTGCGTGGGCGAATGGGTAAAGCCGCTAAAGTGCGTGAAAAGTACTAAATTTAGCTTGCTATTTTGGCAGCTCGTTCTCATACAGCTCCTGCTCACAGCAAAACAGTCCGATATAACATACTTTTATGAAAACCATAAAAGTGTTGTATATAACGGACTGTTTTTTTATAGCCTCAATAAGCACCCAAATCATTCAAAGCCATGTTTGCTCGCTGGGCTTCGGACTACATTTTTTCGAGCACTGTCATTTCTTGGTAATTATTTAAATGCCGCCTATTTAGCCCCTTGCTTTAGCGTTTTTTTCTATGTTTGCAAAAAAAAATCTTTTGTCTTGACTTTTTTTCCAATAAGACTTTTAACTTTGTAAAAAAAGGTCTGTATGAAGAAAATTGTAGTATATATACCCGAAGACGAGGAGAAAAATAAATCCTTTGAAAGTTTTTTGCAAGCGCAGGAGCTTACACATGAGGACTATCAAAATATTGCCCTCGATAAAGTCGTTCATAAAAAAGATTTTAAGATCAGACTAACGGCAGTAGTTTCTTTAGCCGTTATGTTGCTCATAGCTGGGCTTGCTTTTTGGCAAATGAACGAAACAGAACATTACAAAAAGCAATGGCTACAAAGCTTAGACACCATTGAGCAACAAAAGCAAAGCCTACACAAAGTAAGGGATTCGCTTTTTAAAAGAGAAAAAGAGTTCCTCGATTTGCAAAAAGTAGAGGCTAATGATAGCACCGCACAGCAAAATAATGATTGAAGCTACATAGACTCCTTATAGCTTTTATTCAGCATCAACTACTAAGCGAAAGCCAATCGTATTAGAACCAAAACTTTCAGGGTGATAATAGCGATTAGCGACACGCAAAGTGCCTTGATTCGTAAACCAACAACCACCGCGCAGCACACGATTAAGGCCATGCTCCGCACCACGTGGGTTAATTTGTTTTTCGTTTTGATAAGGACCGTAGCGGTCGTAACACCATTCCCAAACATTACCACTCATATCATAAATCCCTAATTCATTGGGTTGGCGCAAGCCTACCCTTTGAGGAGAACCAGCAGAGTTTTTATCAAACCAAGCTACCTTTGTAGGATATTTATCCCCAGCATAAGGAAATTTTTGTGCTTTCAAACCGCCACGTGCGGCGTACTCCCACTCAGCCTCCGTAGGTAAGCGTTTGTTGCACCATTGCGCATAAGCTACGGCATCGTGCCAATTTAGGTTAGTCATAGGTAGGCTATCCTTCCAACCCCAAGCGGGTGGGTTGGGCATTTCCTTACCCACACTTTCGCAATACTGTTTATACTCCCCTACAGTTACCTCGTATTTGTCTATGTAAAAACTACTGACCTCTACTTCATGAACGGGCATCTCGTCTTCAAAGCTATAATCCCCCCGATAATACGTACCGCCTTCGACGAATATCATTTTGCTTGTATCAGCTAAGGCGTGGCTTATAGGCTGATGCAAAGTCGTTGCTGTAGCCACCATTGGCGAACCATCTACAAAAAAAGACAGTGCGAAGGGTAAGATAAAAAAACTAAAAAGAAAATACATGTGCTGTAATATGTTTTAAATAAGCAAATAGTGTAGTAAAGCTGCAATTTTTATCAATGCGTAGAATTACATATTTTTTCTTATTTCGATAATCATACCAAAAGTAAGATGGCAGTAGTTTTGCCAACCTTAATCGTTCTTTTTATCAAAAAAAGAGCAAAAATTTGCAATTGTCATTTTTAATGTGTATTTTTAACACAAAGTTATTTTTACATTCTAAACTTATCACGTATGAGCATTTATAAACCGAACCTTTCGATGCTTACTGACCTCTACCAGCTCAGCATGGCACAGGGTTATTGGAAAACAGGTACACTCAACGAAGAGGCTGTATTTCATCTTTTTTTTAGGCGTAGTCCGTTTCAAGGTGGCTATACTGTAGCCTGCGGCTTAGCACAGGTGATTGACTACCTCTCTGATTTTTCATTTAAATCTGATGATATTGCGTATCTGCGAGGTATTGAAGGCAACGACGGCAATGCACTTTTTGATGCGGATTTTTTAACCTACCTTGAGGGGGCTCGTTTTTCTTGTGATATAGATGCAGTGCCTGAGGGTACTGTAGTTTTCCCGCATGAGCCTTTAGTGCGTGTGCGCGGCCCGCTTTATCAGTGCCAGCTTATAGAAACAGCCTTGCTTACACTTATCAATTTTCAGACGCTTATAGCTACCAAAGCGGCTCGTGTCTGCTCTGCGGCGGCTGGCGAGCCTGTTTTAGAATTTGGTTTGAGGCGTGCGCAGGGGATAGATGGCGGTCTTTCGGCATCTCGTGCGGCTTATATAGGTGGTTGTGCGGCTACTTCAAATGTGCTTGCGGGCAAGCTCTATGGCATTCCCGTTAAGGGCACACACGCACATAGCTGGGTCATGTCTTTTGATTCTGAAATAGAATCTTTTGAAGCCTATGCCGAGGCTATGCCTAATAATTGCGTATTTTTAGTAGATACTTATGATACGCTCGAGGGCGTAAGGCAGGCTGTAAAAGTCGGTGAAAAGCTCAAAGCCAAAGGGCATAAAATGGTAGGTATTCGTTTAGACTCTGGCGACTTAGCTTACCTAAGTATAGAGGCGCGTAAAATCTTAGATGCTGCCGGTTTTCAAGATGCTACGATTGTAGCTTCTAATGATTTGGACGAGCATTTAATCGAAAGTTTGAAAATTCAAGATGCTAAAATTTCTGTATGGGGCGTAGGCACAAAGCTCGCTACTGCCTACGACCAGCCCGCACTCGGTGGCGTATATAAACTCTCAGCACTGCGCAAAAAAACAGGCGAATGGGACTACAAACTCAAGCTCTCGGAGCAGGCTATCAAAATCTCAAACCCTGGTGTGCAACAAGTCAGAAGGTTTTATACCGAAGAGGAGTGCATTGCTGATATGATTTACGATGAAGATATGCCCCCAGTAGGTAAAGATTTTATTATCATTGACCCTATGGATATGACCAGACGTAAGCGAATTGCATCTGATATACAATATAGAGAGTTGCTACAGCCCATATTTCGTAAAGGAGAATGTGTGTATCAATCGCCTACAATACAAGAGAGTAGAGCCCACGTACAAAACGAACTCAAAAGCCTACACCGAAGTATTAAACGATTTAAAAACCCACACGTATATCCCGTAGGTTTAGAAAAGCAGTTGCATCAGCTCAAGACAGACCTTATTCTCAAATTGCGTGGATTTTGACAGTTGCAGTATAATATGCCTAAGTAAAGGTATTACTATTTCTCTATTTTCGAATAGCGAATTTGTTAAATTGTAGTAAATTTAGAATTTTGTACTAAAACAAGCTTTTTTATTTGCTTTAGGTATTTTTTTTGTGTATTATAACAAACAAACACGCAACTTAAAAGAAATTGTATGCGTATAAGTTTATATATTTTACTCATTAAAAACAGATTTTATTATGAACACAACAATTAAAGTACTTGGTTTTTTGCTAATTCTATGTTTTATTATGCCTACAAGTGAAGCCCAATTGACAGATAGACTCAAACGGCAGACCGAAAGAAAGGTGCAAAATCGAGCTAATAGAAAAGTCGATAACACCATTGACAAAGGACTAAACAAACTCGAAGATGCTATTTTTGGAGGCAAAAAAAATAAGAATCAAAATAACAATAATAGCAATCAAAACAATGATAGTAATGCCCAACAAAATGCTGGATTTGCTGATATTTTTGAAGGTGGGTTTTCTAAGAATACAAAAGTAAGAGAGGTTTATACCTTCTCTTCTAATATGCACATCAAAATGGAGTCCACAAGCAAAAAAGGCAAAAAATCTGATGTCATGGAAGCCATATACTATTTCCCCAAAGACGATGAATATTTCGCTGCTGAAATCCTTGGTATTAGCGAAAAGCAAACCAAAAAGGGAGAGGGTATGAAAATTATTTATGATATGCCCAATAACACAATGCTTACTCTTATGGAAGACGATGGCAAAAAACAGGCAATTCCCATGTCGCTAAATATGGATAAAATCCAAGAAAAAATAGCAGAAGATGATAGCGAAGATGCCGCCGAAGATTGCTTCAAACCCACAGGAAAAACGCAAACTATCTTAGGATATAGTTGCAAAGAATATTTTTGTGATGACGGAAAAACAGCTACAAGTATATGGCTTTCAGAAGAGGTAGCTTTAAATATCATCGAGCGCATGAACTTCTTTAATGCCGCACAAAAAGGCAAAAACAAAACAGGAAGAATGCCCGCACACATGCCCGCTGGAATGTTCCTGAAAATGAATATCGAAGATAAAAAAACGGGCGATTTGCAAGTCATGGAGGTCATAGAGCTCAACCTTGACAATCAAAGTCAAATCAATATGAGCCAATATCAAGTCATGGATATGGCAAGCATGCTCAATGATTCTAACTAAATAAATGCTGACAAATTTTGTCAATAAAATTCAAATCAAAAAAATAACATTTCTGACAGAAATGTTATTTTTTTGATTTATAGCTGTAGCCCGAAGCTCCAGCTTCGAAAATAGTTTACAAGGGGTGCAATTCATATTTACGCAGTAGCATAAGCTATTGTCTTAAAATAACTACTCTCGCCGTGTTTGATGCCCCCACCAAACACAAACCGCATAGTTTTGAATTGCACCCGTTTACAACGAAGCTGGAGCTTCATTACTACAGGAAGTAGAGATATTAGATGTCAAATGCTTAGACTATCAGAAATGTTATTTTTTTGCCTCTTGGGTCATCATGCATCATAACACCTTAGCTTTAAAACTTCAATGCGTAAAAATTTGAGAAAAAAAACGCATAAATGTTGATTTTTATGTAAATATAACTTATTTTTGAAAACAAGCAAATTGAATTCTGTATTTGACAAATAATAGTAATACACATGTTAAACATCATTATTTTCGGACCTCCAGGCGCGGGGAAAGGCACTCAAAGCGAGTTTCTTGTAAAGCACTACGAATTAGTACATATATCTACTGGCGATTTATTGCGTTCAGCCATTAGCCAAGGTACAGACTTGGGCAAAAAAGCACAAGTATTTATCAAAGAGGGTGCGCTCGTACCAGATGAGGTAGTCATTGGTATGATAGAAGACAAACTCGAGCAAAATGTGAACGTAAAAGGAGTTATTTTTGACGGATTCCCACGTACAATCCCACAAGCAGAAGCATTAGATAACCTCTTAGCGAATCGAAATACACCTATTTCAGGTGTTGTCTCTCTTAAAGTATCCGAAGAAGAACTAACAGCACGTATCTTAGAAAGAGGAAAAACCTCTGGAAGAGCTGATGACCAAAACGAAGAAACTGTGAAAAATAGAGTCAAAGTCTATTATGAAAATACCGCACCCGTAGCAGGCTATTATGAAAAACAGGGAAAACTTCACGAAATAGACGGAATAGGTTCTATTCAAGAAATCTCAGAACAAATCAAAAATACAATTGATAGTTTTGCGTCATAAAAACTAAGTTTATAAACGTAAAAAATTATCAAAAAAGGCGCAAATCTACAAAATGTCAGTATTTGCGCTTTTTTTATTCACTATTTCGTAACCTTTGCGCAGAATTAACGTAGATAATAAAGACAAAGTGTCTGTAAATAAACTAATTAACTAACTAATTCAAAACTTTATACTACATTGCCTATGCAACTAACAAAATCTACTTACGATAAAATGCTTTTTGGAGTCTGTGGGGGCATCGCTGAATACTTTGGGTGGGACGCAACACTTATAAGAGCCGCCTTTATACTCTTCACAGTATTCACAATAGGAGCACCTTTATTGCTTTATATCTTGCTGGCACTCGTTATGCCTACAGAATAATATATCGTAAAAAAACTAAAAACAATAATAAAGTATTCAAGTTCATACTACTTAGACATTCGCCCGTTAGAAATAACATTTCTGAGAGAAATGTTATTTCTAACGGGTATTAAGTAATCAAAAACTTGATAAGCCGAACGAAAGACCTATTTATTATTGTACAAATGTACAAATACAAAAAATCCCGTAATTTTAAATAAAATTACGGGATTTTAGCTCCTCAGGTAGGACTCGAACCTACGACCCTCTGATTAACAGTCAGATGCTCTAACCAGCTGAGCTACTGAGGAATAATTCAGAAAATCAGAACAGTATGCCTTCGCCTAAAAAAACAAGCACAAAGCAATTTGCTATGACCACATCTAAAAGCAAAAAAAGGAATTTTTCGTTCCCTTTTAACGCAATTATCACAAAACTTAGCTCCTCAGGTAGGACTCGAACCTACGACCCTCTGATTAACAGTCAGATGCTCTAACCAGCTGAGCTACTGAGGAAGGTAATTGTTTTGTTTTGATGACGCAAAAGTAAAACTTTTTTAGCTAAAAACAAAAATACACCCTATTTTTTTTACTTTTTTTTTACGTACACCCCTAACTAAGCCCTATAAACTTCATAGCCTTAGGTATAAAGATAAAATTTTAAGGTGTTTAAGCCCTGAAATATTTGTAGATAGAAGCATTTAAAACAAACTTTTTACTATCCTTAGGACTTGTATAAATAACAAAAAAACCTCCGTAGGATATTTTGCTTAGATGCAGTTAAATCCTTAATTTTGAGTGCTATTTTAAAACAAGCTAAAAATTATCCTGATATTTATGAGTTATTGGAAAGAGTTAGCCGAAGGACTAAAATCCTTAGGCAAGGGCATGCGACTGACTTATAGCCACCTGCGAAAAGCTATGCGCAAGCCTAAATATGAAGCATTAAGTCCGCAAGATCCTAATTATTTTAAGCAAGCCGATGGCATAGCTACTGTGCGATATCCTTTCGAAACCGCACCTATGCCTGATAATGTGAGAAATTTGCTACACAACGAAATCGAAGACTGCATCGTATGTGATAAATGTGCTGATGTATGTCCAGTAGATTGTATAGATATTGAAGGCATTCGAGCACCAGAAGTAATAGGGCACGCTTCAGACGGTACACCCATTAGAATATATGCCGCTAAATTTGATATAGATATGGCTAAGTGTTGCTACTGCGGACTATGCACAGTTGTATGCCCCACAGAATGCCTCACTATGACCCCCGATTTTGACTACAGCACAAATAACATCGCTGAAATGATTTATAAATTTGGTACACTTACCCAAGAGGAAGCTGACCAAAAAAGAATAGAACTCGAAGAAGCAAAAAAAGTAAAAAAAACAGCAAAAGAGCCCACGAAAAAAATTACTACAAAAACGAATACATCTGAATTGCCCTCTGAAGATAAACCCAAACCAACAATTAAACTCAAAAAAACAACGACTGAAGATAAGCCCAAACCAGAGGATACAGAATAAAGTAGGTAATTGTGGCTAAATTGTAGTAAGTAAGAGCTCTTTTTTTTGTTTTTTATGACGTTGAATTTAAACCTTTGTTAGTTTTGAGACTCTAAGCGATGTAAATTAGGTTGAAAAACAGGAGCTATTTTATTACAAACAGGATACAACAATGCTTTGCGCTTTGTGATATCCACAGGCAATGCCAGACACATCATCAACATATAAAGAAGATGCAGATTTACGTTTGCGTTTACAAAGTTTGCATACCCGTGAAGCAGCTTTTGCAGAGTTAGTGGCTTTGTATAAAGAGCGACTTTATTGGCATATTCGCAAAATGCTTGTCTCACATGAAGACACAGATGATGTATTACAAGAAGTTTTTTTGATAGTTTGGCGCAAACTGTCTGATTTTCGTGGTGATGCTCAACTTTTTACTTGGATATATCGCATCGCTACAAACGCTTGCTTACAGTTTTTGCGTAAGAAAAAAAGGCGTTTTTTCTTTGCCTATGAAGATATAAGTACAGATCTTTATGCCAAGCTCGAGAGCGAACCCTATATAGAAGGCGATGCCATCAGTATGCTTTTACAAAAAGCTATTTTACAACTCCCTGATAAGCAACGCTTAGTTTTTAATATGCGCTATTTTGAGGAAATGAAGTACAGCGAAATATCAGCTATTCTTACCACCTCCGAAGGCGCACTCAAAGCATCTTATCACCATGCCACTACGAAAATAAAGGATTTTATTCAAAAACATACAGGCGAAACCTTTGATTTAGAAACACCATGAAAAAATATAAGCACCCTTATCAAATGCCAGAAGGCTATTTAGATAAATTTGATACCCAATGGATCGCAAAAAATAACCAAGGTTATAGCCACAAAAGCTACCTCAAACCCATGGCTTCGATAGCTGCCATAGCCGCCGCTATTTTGATAATCATCTTGTTTTTACCCAATACAGAAACGCAAGTTCCTACAGATACGCAAAGTCTTTTGGCTAATTTAAATGAGCAGACAGTAAAACATTATCTGATAGGAGAAGACATTTCAGAAGACGAACTTTTAGAATATGCAGACATAAACCTCCAAAAACAGTTCAAAAAACTTGATTTTTCAAATACAACAAAGTCAGAAATTTGGGTAGAAGAGTGGCTTGAGCAAGAAGAGGAGTGGTTGGAAAGTACGTACTGAATAGTGCCCTATATTTTTTTAGGGGGCTTAGTCTATTATTTTTCTCACAGTTAATTTTGATATTATGACTACATTTCGTTTGCTTTTTTTTAGTTTTATGATATTGCTTTGTTCGGGATTGCAGGCTTGGGCACAGTCTGATGACGAAGTTGAAATTGATGAAGAGATGAGCCAACGCATAGAGAGCCTGCGTATCGCTATCCTGACCGAAACGCTTGAGCTTACGCCCGAGCAAGCAGCTAAGTTTTTTCCACTATATAAAGAATTGCGAGACAAACAGCGACATATAAAAGATCAAATGCGTAATCTCAGACGCAATAAAGTACAGAAATCTGATGCAGAGATAAAAGCGGATATGAAACAGTTTTTTGCATTGCGAAGGGAGGAGATTAACTTAGAAGAAACTTATTTTGAAAAATTTACAGCAGTGGTATCTGCACGGCAAGCAGCAAGTGTATATCGCGCCGAGCGCAAATTAAGGCGTATGCTGCTCGAGTCTATTGGTGGCTCACGCGAAGGCAAACGCAGGAGAGAATAACCTAAAAAATAACCAAACTTTTTTAAGATTAGCTTAACGCTGCTTTAAAACAAAAAATCAAAACTTTTGGATTGAAACAGCGTTTTAAATTTTATTTGCTGGCGTTGCGCACAGACTGTTAGTTTTAAAATTGTGTTCTACTCCCAGCTATTTACAAAATACAAACACCTTCCCCATTGTTTTATGTCTAAATCCGTAAAAGCCTGCATCATCACAATTGGCGATGAGATTCTATATGGTGAAACCCTCGATACAAATACGCATTTTATTTCCGAACAGCTCAGCAACTACGGCATTCGTGTGCACAAACGCTATACCATTTCAGACGATAGAATAGCTATCCTGCAAACACTCGAAGCAGCCGCTGCCGAGGCTGATATTATACTCACAACAGGGGGCTTAGGACCTACAAAAGATGATATTACTAAGCATACTTTTGCCGAGTTTTTGGGTGTACCGCTCAAAGAAGATAAAGAAGTACTCGAGCACGTACAATCACTTTTTGAAAGTAGGGGAAGGGTAATGAATGCACTTAATCGCGCACAAGCACTCGTACCAGAGGGCGCTGAGGTTATGAAAAATGATATTGGCACTGCCCCAGGTTTGCTTATGCAAAAAAATGGAAAACTTTTTGGTGCAATGCCCGGCGTACCTAAGGAAATGGAATTTTTGATACGCAATCGTTTTCTACCCGCTTTTTTAGCGCGATTTAATCCAAATGCCATTTTACACAAAAAAATTCAAACCGTTGGACTGCCCGAGTCCGTACTCGCGGAGAAAATTAGCGAATGGGAGGAAGCACTGCCCGAGCATATTAAACTCGCTTATTTGCCAAAGTTTGGCAGGGTTATGTTGCGACTTACCGTAGAGGGAGAATCACGTTCTGCTTTGCAAGCCGAACTTGATTTATTTGCAGAGCAGCTTATGCCAAAAATTCAAAAATATGTCTATGCCTTTGGAGATATAACCCTCGAAGAAGCTATGGCACAAAAACTCAAATCGCTTGGTAAAACCCTCGCTACTGCCGAAAGCTGTACGGGTGGCAGTATTGCACGCCTCATGACCCGCTACCCCGGTGCTTCAGCATTTTTTAAGGGGGGGGTGGTAGCTTATGCTAATGAAGTCAAAGCTGATATTTTGGGTGTAAAACCCCAAACATTAGCCACCTATGGCGCAGTAAGCGAAGAAACTGCCCTCGAGATGGCTATAGGAGTAAGAAATAATCTAAAAACAGACTACGCTATCGCTACAACAGGAGTAGCAGGCCCTGAGGGTGGCTCGCCCGAAAAACCCGTAGGATTAGTTTGGATTGCTGTAGCTGATGATAAAGGTGCAAAGGCACACCGATTACAACTCACACAAAAAAGAGATTTAAACATTACACTAAGCACTAATGCTGCACTAAACTTGTTAAGACTCCGCATAGATGGGCATCTTTAAAAACGCTAATGATGAAATAAAGATAAATGCTAAGAACTAAAAGTTTTGTGAAAATTGTTAGTTTGCCGTGCTATAACTTCCAGCAAAATGACAGCACGAAGCAATTAAACAATTTAAAATAAGTAGGTAGCAGAACTGACAGATAAGCAACAGTGCTTTTTTATTATTTCAGCAGGTAGCTCTGTTTATGAGCTTATTAATTAACTAAAAAGAACTGTTATTTTTGTACACTTACTTATATCAGATAGCGTAGTGCTAATTCCTAAAAGTAATAATCTTTAATACCGAAAAAAAATGCCATACCACACTAATATCAGAGAAGAGGAACTCAAAAACAAAGTAGCAAAAGACTACTTTGAACTTTATGACTGCACCCAAATTATCGGCAATGTGGATTTTTATGTGGCTATACATCAAAGCAAACAAGAAGTTGCAGAACAAGAATCATTACTTTGGGCAGAAGCTAAAAAGGGAAGTGCCGACATTTATAAATCCCTCGTGCAGCTCGTGCTTACCATTGGCAAAGCCCGAACTTTTGATAAGTATCTACCCCCTGATTTTTTAGGTGCGTTTGATACCGAAAAAATTGCCTTTATTCCTTACAACAGCGTACAAGAAGTTTTTTACCTCAATGATTTTAACTGGAATGTAACGCCTTCCAACCACAATACCAAAGAGTTTAGAATTATTTTTGAAAAGGTAAAAAGTGTTTTAGATGCAAACACCTTGCTTTATTTTTTTGACAAAGATGAAGTAGAACTCAAAAAGTTTATTAGTAATAATTTTGTTGTAGAAAATTTTGGACTTACTAAGACACGTATAGACAAAAATAACTTTATCACCATCTATAACAAATGGCTACAAACCGTAAAGCCTACTATATCCGCCAACTGGGATATTGCAAAGAAAAAAGGCGTAATAGATGGCGATTTTTATTTGGCAGATTTGCTCTCTCATGAAAACATTACCCTGAAAGAGAAGCTATTCGTTGTGCTTAAAAGCACCAAATACGAACTGAATCGCCATTTAGACGAGTGGGGTGCATTTACCTCCAGCAGCGTAGATTTTAACGACAAACAGGTTGCACACACCCAGTTTTGGAACAAATATGAGCGTCCGCCTCGAGAGGAATATTGGGATTATATCGTAGAACGTCGTGATTTGCTCGTTCCCCAAGATGTACGCGAGCGCAAAGGCAGTTTTTTTACACCTCAAATCTGGGTCGAGCTTTCGCAAAAATACCTAACCGACACTTTGGGCGAAGATTGGCAAGATGAATATTACGTTTGGGATTGCGCCGCTGGTACGGGCAACCTGCTCGCAGGTCTTACGAACAAATACCATATTTTTGCCTCTACCTTAGATAAGCAAGATGTGGAAGTCATGCGCGACCGCATCAAGAACGGCGCAAATCTCTTAGAAGACCACGTTTTTCAGTTTGATTTCTTAAACGATGATTTTAGCAAACTCCCCGAACCACTACAAAAAATTATCAACGACCCCGAAAAACGGAAAAAATTAGTTGTGTATATCAATCCGCCGTATGCGGAGGCTACCACAGCAAGGACGGTTACAGGCACAGGCGAAAATAAATCGGGCGTAACTAAGGGGCAGAAAATCACGGAGCATTACAGACAAAAAATCAATAGTGCTGCCAATGAAATCTTTGCCTTGTTTATGGCACGTATTTACGATAAAATTCCTGATGCTAAACTGGCTCAATTTTCAACATTTAAATTTATTCAAGGTTCAAACTTTGCTAAATTTAGAGAGTTTTTTCTTGCTAACTATCTCAAAGGCTTCATTGTTCGTGCTGATACATTTGATAATGTAAATGGTTCTTTTCCCATTGGATTTACGATATGGGATTTGAGCCAAAAGCATCAAATCAAAAAAGTTAAATGTGATATTATTGCAAATGATGGAAAGAAAATTGGAAAGAAAACTTTCTATGGAAATTTGCCCCTAAGTATTAACAAATGGATAAAACTTTTTGACAATAAAAACGGTGGCGAAATAGGCGTTATGGAAAATCCAGGTTTAGATTTTCAAAATAATAAGTTTTTGAATATTAGAAATTTTGAAGGCACTAGACATGTCAATTATTATTCTTTTAATTCAAAAAACATTATACAAGGTAGTGTTTACTTTACCGTAAGATTAGCTATCAAACCCACATGGCTCAACGACCGCGACCAGTTTTTAGCTCCCAATAAAAAATGGAAAAAAGACATAGAGTTTCAGAATGACTGTTTGGCTTTTACGCTATTTCACGGACAAAATAGAATTACCTCAGAGGAAGGTACAAACCACTGGATTCCCTTTACAGAAAGTGAGGTCAATGCACGAATGAAATTCGATAGCAATTTCATGACAAAGTTTATTCAAGGCAAACTCAAACAAGAAGGGAATGAGACTTTGTTAGATACTGAAAAGCACCGCACAACGCCCTTAGTTTTTTCCGACGAGGCAAAAGCCGTTTTTGAGGCAGGTTTGGAGCTTTGGAAATATTACCACGCACAGCCTAACTGCAACGTCAATGCTTCGCTTTACGATATTCGGGCGCATTTTCAGGGCAGAAGCAAAAGCGGAAGAATGCAAAATAAGAGCGACGACGAACGTTACACGCAACTCATTAGCAAGCTGCGCGATACACTCAAAATTTTGGCTCAAAAAATAGAACCCAAAGTATATGATTATGGATTTTTGAAAGGGTAAAAATTTTGTGTAAAATATCAATAGGATTTCTGACCACTCTCGAGATTTAAGATTTCAATCCAAAAAATTTCTTTGAGAAATGTTGTTTCTGGCTGAGGAATGTCTATTAGTATGTTTTCTGACTAACACTGGAAGTAATCTATAAAAAAAGCCTACAAGATAATGAAATCTTGTAGGCTTTTTTAGTTTTTTATCTATCCCACCATACGGGCTGCAAGAGGTTATCAGGCAGTTCTAAGGGTGGTGTATTGGGGTTATAAAGATACTCAGATTGTGGATAAGGCAAACGGCGTGGGATATTACCGAGCTGGTTGCCAGGGAATGGCTCAAGGTTCGGAAATCCTGTGCGTCTCCAATCTGTCCATACTTCTGCACCTTGCGTAAAGAGTGCAACATACTTTTCCTCCATGATGCGTTGCAAAGCGGCTTGCCCTGCGGGTAGGTCGCCTTGCGCATCTAAATATACGGCTACTTCATCAGCAGGCACACCCGCCATTTCCATAGAAGCCTGTATGCCTGCTCGGAATGCAGAAGCTGCGCCTGCTGTATTTCCACTACGGAATGAAGCCTCCGCCTCAATAAACTTCAGCTCGGCAAAGCTCATTAAATACATAGGCGAGGTGGCTTGTCCGAAAACAGGCATTTCAAAAAGGTCTTCGCTTCGATAAAACGGAATGCGGGGGTCATTCTTAGCTTCCATCATATCGTACATAAAACCGCTTTGCTCGATGTATCCTTGTCTATCTACGATAGTAAACTGATACCAAAGATTAGACTGCGGTGCTGCCGATTGAAATCTTGCAATCGCTTCATCAGCTCTCGAAGAGAAGCCGTTATTCACGGCAGAAAGAACAGCAGCAGCACTGTAGTTACCTTTTTTAGAAAGGTGGTTCAGATAGCGTGCGCGCAAAGAATTGGCTAATCCTAACCACAAGCCTAAGTCGCCTCCGTAAATTAAGTCATCAGCACCGGGTGAGAGTACGCTCTCTGCGGCTTGCAAATCGCTTACAGCTTCATCTAAAAGAGCAAACATGCTATTGTAAATCTCTTCTTGGGTATCATACTTGGGCGTGAGGTTTTCATTGCCTTGAAAGGCTTCTGAATAAGGGATATCGCCAAAGCAGTCAGTAAGGATACCGAGGTTCATGACAGTGAGCACTGCGGCTACACCTTTGTAATGTGGAGAGTTAGATTCCTCTGCTTTTTCGCGAATAATGCGCAAATCATTAAGCGCGCCGCTATAAGCATTAAACTCCCATGTAGGATCAAAATCCGTACCTCCAATCACATAACGATTTAAGGCAAGAAATTGGCGGTCGGCACCTGTCATCTGCTGCATAACAACAGAAATATTGCGTGCAATATCATCACCATAAACAAAGTATGTCATAACTTCTGCTTGTGTAAGCAAAGAAGACATAGGTACGTCTTGTGGGACGTTAGGGCTATCTTCATAGCCTTCTAAGAATTGTTTTTCGCAAGCCGTATGCGTAAGGGCAAGGAGGGCAAGCAAAATATATATACTAAATTTTTTCATAATATTTCAATCATTTTTAGAGGTGAAATAACAAGCAAAAACATTGCTTAGAATGTAACGCGTAAAGTAGCAGCATAGCCTCTTGTATTAGGCATGTTAAAGTAATCTGCACCTTGTGCGTTGGTGTTACCAGTAAGGCTTGTTTCAGGGTCTATACCAGTGTAAGGAGTGAGCAAAAACAAGTTACGCCCTGTAAGTGTAAGACTTAGGTTGCTGATAGGCGTTTTCTCAAAAAGCTCTGGCTTAAACTGATAAGAAAGGCTAAGTTCGCGCAAACGCACCCAAGAGCCGTCCTCGATAAAAGGCTGTGAAGGCCCTGTAAATCCAGAGCCAGGACCGTCGAAGTACCAGCTTTGATCTTTCGGCAGTTCTATCGTATTAGCATCTCCAGCTTGGACATCTTGTCCGTTAGCATTCTGACCTGATTCAGCATATACACCTTCAAAAACAAAAGTTTCTGTATCGCGTGTTTCAGTATTTCCGTGTACGCCAAAGAAGTACATAGCCCCTCTTGTACCGTTCCAGACTGAACCGCCTTGGCGAATGTCTAAGAGTGCACTCAAGCTAAATCCTTTGTAAGTAAATGTATTGCGAATACCTGAAAGGAAGTCAGGGTTCGGATCGCATACAACATCTTCGTTAGTATCTACTATTGGGTATCCATCAAGACCTACAAGTACGTTTCCGTTGTCATCAGTAGCCCAAACACTACCATAAAGCGTACCGTAAGCTTCGCCTTTCACAAGTCTTTGATTTGCACCTACAAATCCGAAAGGTAAGTTAATTACATCAACGCCTTCTGCAAGTTCTACCACAGTGTTGCGGTTGCGAGTGAAGTTTACGTCTAAATCCCAGCGGAAGTCATCGGTTTTGATGATATTAGCATAAGCAGCAATTTCGATGCCGCGGTTACGCATCGTACCTGCATTGGCAAAGCGTGTGCGGTAGCCCGAAGTAGCTGCGATAGGCACAGCAAAAATTTGATCTACCGATTCTTGGTTGTACCAAGTAAAATCAAATCCTACACGGTCGTTGAAAAATTTCAAAGCCGTACCGATTTCAAAGGTATTTACACGCTCGGGTCGGAGCTGTGAGTTGCCCAGCGTACGTGCTTCTGAATAGCCAATCTGACCGAAGAAGGGATACTGAATGCCATTATCTAACCAGCTACTTACTGCGCCATAGTTAGCGCCTACATTACCAAAGTAGGTTTTTGTAACATAAGCAGGTGGCTGATTACCTACTTGTGCATAAGAGCTTCGTATTTTACCAAAAGTAAACCAATCAGGTGCTTCAAATGCTTCTGTAAATACAAATGAACCGCTTACTGAAGGGTAAAAGAAGGCGCTGTTTGTAGCATCTCCAAAAGTAGAAGCAGCATCACGACGACCTGTTACACTCAAATAAAGCATATTGAGGTAATCTAAGCGCGCCTCTGCAAAAATACCATTGGTGCGGATAATCTCTTGCGATTCGCTAGATAAGATAGATTGCGCATTAGAGATATTATAAAAATTAGGTACTACGAGTGCATCACCTTGTACGTAAGTATTTTGGAAATGACGGTGATTAGCTTGGTTACCAACCGTACCCGTAAGCCCAAAATCTCCAAAGCGTTTATTGAAGTTGATGAGTAAGTTGCTCGTAACTTCACGGTAAGTGAATACATCTTCGAGGATACGCCCTGCTGGAATAGAACGTGAGCGCACAGCAAAAATTTGCTTACGCTTATCTGTATAAGTATCCGTACCGATTTGGTATTTGACGCTCAACCAGTCGTTAGCTTTGTATTCAAAATCCATATAACCAATAAAACGGTTTACTTCGTCCTCAAAAGGGTTTTCGTTGATAGTCCAGAATGGGTTATCATAGCCGCCACCGCGTACATAGTTACGCTGCGATCCATCGGGATTACGATAAGCACGCTCATCAGTAGGGTCTGAAAAGCCGCCAGAGTTATCAAAACTCGGTGTTGTGCGTAAAAGTCCGAGCATCAAACCAGAGAGGTTAGAGCCTTGCTGAATACGGCGACCACCGGAATTGACATAATTAGCGGAGCCACCTACGGAAAATTTTTCTGTTACTTTGGCTGTACTTGCCACACGAATAGAGGTGCGCTCAAAGTTGTTGAGTGGTACGATACCTTCTTGCGATACACGTGAAAGTGAGCTAAAATAAGTAACATTTTCAGAGCCTCCCGATACGTTTACGGCGTTCTCGTAACGATATCCTGTTTGGAAAAAATTCGAAGGGTTGTCATAAGCGCGTGCAGGTGTATTTGTCGCAGCGGGGTTATCCGCGCCTACGGCAAATCCATCAGGTGTGAGGCGCATGTCTGTAACACGAGGCCCCCAGCTGGGTGTCGTAATAAAGTGCTCGCCATCTATACCTTGTCCGAATGTAGTTTGATAAGCGGGGAGTTTATTTACTTGGCTAGCCTCTACGGAGGTGAGGTAGTTTACAGTAAATTTTTTATTGCGCTCGCCTCTTTTGGTTGTGATAAGGATTACACCATTCGCACCGCGCGAACCGTAAAGCACGGCAGCAGCGCCACCTTTCAAGATGCTAATGTCTTTGATATCATCAGGGTTGAGGTCAATACCACGGTTGGAAAGGGCTACACCAGCGCGCACGTCCTCGGTAGAAGACTGTGAGTTGTTGATAGGAATACCATCAATAACGATAAGCGGTTGGTTATCGCCTGTCATAGAGGCGTTACCCCTAATTTTGATGTAAGAAGAAGCACCTGCCGCACCAGAGGAGTTAGTTACCTGAATGCCTGCTGCCTTTCCAGAGAGTGCACTAATAACGTTGGTCTCGCGTGAGTTCATAAGCTCATCGCCACTGACTTCCTCTACGGCGTAGCCTAAGGCTTTTACTTCCGTTGGTGCACCAAATCCAGTTACGACTACCTCGCCGAGCTGTTGCACATCGTCCTTCATTTGCACATCGATAACAGTGCGCTCTCCGATAGTCTCTTCAATGGTTTTCATACCAATAAATCGGAATACTAAAACGTTTTGCGGCTACCCGAAGGTGGCGATTTCGAAGCACTTCACTGTCAACCAAGCACAAACTTTGATAGAAGCACAATGCTTGATTTAACACTGAACCGCCACTTTTGGGTAGGTGCTGTTGGCGGTAGTACTTTATTCTGCAAAGTTAAGTTTTTCCTTTGCCACTATTTGCCACCTTTTCTGTCTGTGAATATAAAACCTTTTTGCGAACGAGGTTATAAACCCCGTCATTACTCCCCCATAAATGGTTATAGAGTCTTCATAATATATAATTCCATTACCCAAATCCTTCATTATTACATCGTGATTCCAAACTTTTGCCCTTTTGTCCCATTCTTTGGAAGATATCATATAGTTTCTATCATCAATTTTCTCAATATATAAATAATGTGTGCCACCAAATGGAATAAATCCAAACGCACGAATTTTTGCACCATAGGTTTGACCAACTTCCCATTGCTTAGGAAATTCACTTTCAACTGCCTTGAACCTTATCATTCCTTTTGCTACAAATTTTAATAATGCAGGTGTTTTTACATTTGCCCAAGCACTATCTAAATCCATAGGGATTTCAGAACTAACAGTCAACTGTCTTGCCTTTACTTTTTCCCCTTTATACTCAATAACTACCTTTTCAACTTTTGACTTTGGCTTAGTATGTTGAGCGTAACCATTTGATATTAAGCCTAAGATTCCAAAAAGCATTATAATTTTTTTCATTGTCTTTTGATTTGATTTTGAATAATATCTGCAAAGGTATTCCATACTTGGAACTAATTCATTGATTCAAATCAAGAAACAATTTCAAGCAAACTATTTCTTTATCTTGTGAATTGAACTTTTTACAACTCCCGCTTTCATAATTCTTCTTTTTACTCTGCTTAGTGTTTCAGGTGTCATATTCAAATAAGATGCAATCATATACTGCGGTACTCTTTGAATTAATGACGGGCTTTCATCCATAAAAGTTTGAACTCTTGTATTGTAGTCATCGTGCAATAACCTGTTAGCTCTCAAAACTGATGTAACGTATGCCGATTCTGCCAAGTGTCTTCCGGTACGTTCCCAATTCTTTGAATAGTCAAAAAGCTTATTAAGGTTCTTTTTTTCTATGCTATATATTAACGAGTCTTCCAAAGCTTGAATAGGTCTAATTGAAGCTGTATTGGTCAAGAATCCGAAATAGTCTGTCATAAGCTGAGATTCTGAAAAGAATAGCATTATTTTTTCTTCGCCATTCAATTGATAAAAAAGTCTAAACAACCCTTTTTCAATGAAAGACACTTTATTAGGTACCTGTCCTTCTTTGAGAATAAATGCGCCTTTTTTAATTTCGTCTGGTATAAAAAAGCCCATTGCGAAGTTTATTTCTTCGTCTGTCAAGTTTCCAAAAGTCTTAAAAAAATCTATGATATTCATTTTCAGTAACTGTTTTGTTAGTATTACCGCCAACCTTTGCATTTTCGCCAACGGAAAGGTTATACCTACCATCTAAATCCGTCTGCGTACCAGTAGTAGTACCTTTGACCTGAACTGTAACACCAGGAAGAGGCGTATTACCATCTTCGCTCAGCACCCTACCGCTAACAGTACGCTGCGCCCAAGCCATGCTTAGCGTCAGCGCAAATGCCATTGCTGTAAAAAGTATTTTTTTGTACATATTGCTACATGTAAATTTGTGTGAACAAAAAATTAAATTGTGTTAATAAAGTCGCAATTAAATAAAAAAAAATTAACATTAAAAAACACAAGGCAATATTCTGTCCATATTTATAATGATTATAAATTGCTTTTTTAAGTCAAAATGATAAAAAAGATAGCAAATATGCAATAAAACGGCAGTTTATATGGAAATAATTACTATTACAGCACAAAAAAAAAGTCTGCTTGCATAATAAAAACACAAAAGAAATATTAAGATAACGTAACATTTATTTAAATTAGCACTGCAAAACAGGAAAAAATAAGACATCATATTTTTGAGCGCACAGTGTGGTATAGGTGATAGAAGCACAGGCGTATGGTTCTTTGTATAAAAATATTTAGTTTTATTAAAATCTAAAACGCAGGCTTGTCCAAGCAGTGATACTTTCATAACCAGGTGCGCCAGAGGATACGCTTGTATCACCAGCGTTACTGTTCATGGGCGATAGTGCTTGCTCGTTGAGTAGATTTTTACCCGATATAGACCACTCGAGCCAAGGCTGAGGTTGCCAAGCAATAACGGCATTAAGCAAAACCCCCCCCTTAACCACTGTGGCTATCGGGGAGTACCACGCACTATAATACATAGCCTGTGTAGCTACGGAGAATTGAGGCGTTACATTATACATCAGGTTAGCACGTAGCACGTGCTCTGGATAGGCTTTTGCACGCACATTTTCGTTTTCTATATCGTAAGATAAGTACATGCTGTTGTTTTGCTGTGCTAAGCGTACTTGCTCATCAGTAGCTGAAAAAACTCGCACTAAGGCGTGTGAGCATCTCAAGTTGAATTTGCTATCTTGATAGGATATGGTAGTCTCGAGCCCAAGCTGCTCGAAGCTACCAGGTGTATTTCTGAAATGCCAAAAGCCATTCCAATCTCCGGCGATATCATTACCAATGCTACCAAGCTCGATATTATTGGGGTCTCTATAAATTACACCTACGTCTATAACATTACTAATTCGGTTGAAAAATAGTACAGAGTTGATTTTGATTTTTGTTTGTGGTTGGTAAGTAATGGCAAGTTCGAAGTTGTGCATACGCTCGGGCAGCGTAGTGGGTATATTGGGTTCATTTTCGTTCGTAGGATTACCGTTTTCAAAAATAGGAATTTCGCTATCTTCTATCAAACTGTGATTTTCTTGTCGTAAAAATCCATCTAATCTGTAGCCGCCCGTATAATGCAGTCCTACTGCACCTCTAAATCCAGCTTGATAAGAAGCTCTTAGTAATACTTTAGGCGTAGGGCTATAAAGTAATCCAGCACGCGGCGAAATATTATTACCCCAAAAAGGGTGGTTATCGTATCTAAAAGCGACAAAAAAATCGAGGTTTTCCTTAGGACTATACAAATTTTCAGCAAAAAAGCTCAATACTGAAATACCTCTTCGGTAGCCCATAGTGAGGTCTTGATTAGCAGTAGTGGGGTCGAATTCTCCAATGACATTTGCAATAAAGTTATTACCAAAGCGATTGGCTTGTCCCATTTCGAAGCGTCGGACTTCCGCCCCTATGGCTAAGAAGTTATTTTTAATAGGCTCATCGAATTTTAGTAAAGTTTTTGCGCCATAGCGTTCCTCTCGCGTACCTCCCATGCTTGTGCCTATGATTGAGTGTAGGGCAAAGTCATCTTGTGCAAAAGAAATTTCGGTTTCTGATACTATGGATTCGCTAAGTTTAAGTTTATATTGTGCGCTGACCATGGAAAGCGTCTGCTGAAAAACATTTCTATCTCGGTAAAAATTATATAAATCGCGCACTTGGTCGGTGTGTAGCATCTGAATCGTGAGGTTTTTATAACTTACATTACCCATCATTATCGTACTGCGCGCACGGCGAAGGCGCAAATCCGAGTCAGACATTTGCCCACCAGCAAATCCTTCATTTTGTCTTGCTTTTGCCCAGCCTGCGGGGCGCAATGCCTGTCCTTCGTAAGCATTAGAAGAGAGGTAAAAATAACTTTTAAGTTCGCCTACGGCAAAATTGGCATCAGCACTGATATGCCGATAAGCATTTAGCCCCGCCTCCACTGTAGCCGATACTTCGGCAATTTTATCGCTATCCTGCGTATTGCCTTTGCTTGTTACGATATTGATAACACCAAGTAGTGCGCCTTGACCAAGCGTAACAGAACCAGGACCACGAATAACCTCAACACGTTCTATATACTCAAAATTACCACTATTTAAAATCGCATCGGCTGGTCCCCAAAAAAATTCTGTATTGAGGTTCTGACCATTGAGCAGTAGCATAACTTTAGAATTATTATCGGGTGCAAGCCCTCTAAATCCAGAGATTAAATCATCTTGATCTTCAACTAAAAAATAACCAGGCACAAAAATATGCAGTGCTTCTGAAAGTGTACGTGCACCACTCATTTGCAAATCTCGACGTGTGATAGTCGTAATAGCTACGGGCTGTTTTTCGGCTTCTTTAATCAAATTAGATGCTACACTGATGCCTTCCTCTTCTTCTTGCCGCTCTGCTAAATCGCTAAGCGAAAATTTATACATAAGCGCATCTTCTTGTGCCGAGAGGGGTAAAAATGCAAATAACCCCATAAGGACTAAAACCAGTAGATTTGCTCTCATATATTTTTGTAATAAACAGACAACCTTATAAGTAAATGGGGTGTATACCAAGTTAGTACATCGACATTAGATAGTACCAGAACTAAAAGTTTTTCGCAAACTGTAGCCCAAAGCTCCAGCTTCGGAAGTCTATAACGAAGCTGGAGCTTCATTACTACAAGCGCACAAATATTAAATATCTGCAACCATGCTACTATACATTCGCTAGTCAGAAATAACATTTCTTTGAGAAATGTTATTTCTAAGCCCATTTTTGCATAGCAGTATGGTTCTGGGTATAGTATGCAAATAAAAAATAAAAATTGCAAATTTATATAAAATTTTTACCCTGTTTTTTACAATTAGGCAAAATAAAAAATTAAAAGTAGAGGATACCTGCTACCAATTTGTAGTAGCGATGCTTGTACATAATACCGAGCGAAATAGTAAGATAGACCTGCTCGGCATCGGCTAAAATACTTGGATTGGCAAAATAAGCAAAAGGAAAATGAATATCAGTTATGGGTAAGTCGTAAGATGCCCCTGCATAATCAAATAGCAGGCGCAATTGATTTTTATTACCTTTTTTGACATAAGGCTTTGCATTCTGCACTTTAACAAACATCAAAGAATGATTTATAAATTTAATTTCCTGCGGTGAGAGCGTAGCCCCTGTATTGCCAAATAGGCTATCCGCATCAATGACTAACTTATCAAAACGAGATTGATGCTTATACGCTTGACGCAATTTACGTATTGAGAACTTTTCAAATAATACATTTTCAGATTGATAAGCCTGAGGGCAGGGCGCAATACAATCGAGGGCTAAAATATCGCCAATCGTTATATCATTCACTAAATATCTATCAACTTGCCCAAAAGCCGCATCAGATACGGGGCGAATCCATTTAAATCTATTGTCTTCTGTTTTTTGGGCTACCATTTTTTGTTTATCATTAAGCCTAAGCTCGATACCAGCTATGCAGCGTTCACCATATTTTTTAGAGTTTGCCAGACATAAAAATAGCGTTTCCATTTTGCATAAATAAATTATTGGTTATAAAGGTTATTAAAAAAGATTGCTAACATTACAGTGAAGAGTAATGCGGGTGTTATACTCATTTCAAATGTTTGATTTCAATATCATTAAAGCGTGCTTGAAGGTACTCGGCAAGGAGACGGCGGTGGCATTTCTCAGGACTATGCTCACTACAAAGCAAACAGTTTTGATGCAAATCTTCTATTTTTATCTTATCGCCAATACGGCGCATATCCAAAAGATTAAGATAAGCCATTTCATAATCAGACCAAGATATTTCTTTTTTGCGATAAGCTGAAAGCAGTTCCTTTGTCGGTGCAAAATCAATATGATGACTATAATCAATAGCAGCTATTTTACGAGCAAAAAATGCTAAATCTTGTGCCTTAGCAAAGCCCGCAAGTTGAGAATTATTATGAATACGCGTATCTAAAATCTGACTTACTTTATTTTCTACTAATAGTTCAAAAAAAGTTTGGGCGGTTTTTTTGGTAAAACCAATCGTATAAATTTCAATCATTATGCCCCTCTCCTTCCTGTCCGTTTTCAGGACTATAGCCAATATCTTTATTGCGCAATTTATAAGCTGCTTTTAGCTGTACTTCACGGCTTACTTGGGGTTGAAAAATAGAGGGCTGGGGTATGCGTTTTGCATATTTTTTGAGCAGTTGCTCCTCAAGTTCTTTTTGGGTTAGCAGGTTTTTATCTTTTAGAATGTGCTTAACCGTAAAGTTTTCGTTGGCTAATGCCTGTGAAACCATAGCAAATCGGTGGCAATCAAAGGGATCTCCTTCTGAGCACATAAGTGCTATATTGAATCCTTTATCTATGCCTTTTTGTAATCTTCTAACGCCTTTACGAAAAGAGGCTGAGGCTTGTACCTTTTCAAAATCTACCTTGCCCTCGCTATCTAAAAGACTTGGGGCTTCGTGGCGTGCACCAAACTCTTGTGCAAAATGTAGATAAGCAATCGAACTTTTTTGTAGCTCCGAAGCCAAACTTATTTTATTAAATTGCGGGTTGTAGGCACTTGCAGCCACAGAGCGTACATCGACAATGCAATTGATAGTAAAATGCTTCAAAAGTTCGATAAAAAAAGATAGTTCATGATTAGAATGCCCAATAGTATAAATTTCTTTATTCATAAATTTGCCTATTAAATTGTCTCTATCAAGATTTGCAAGATGAAAGAACGAGCTTAAAGGATTCCCTGTTTTCATAGTGCAGGATTGGCAAACCCCGCACTATGAAAAAATATAAGGAATAACATTTTTTTAGTGCATATACTTGACCTTTAATATTTGTGCGCCTGTAGTAAGAAGCTCCAGCTTCCTTATAAGCCACTTCCGAAGCTGGAGCTTCGGGCTACAGTTTTTAAAAACTGTGAAGGCTGAAACTATCTAAGTTGATTTGCCAGCTTGACGTACACTCAAAGAAATCTTATTTCTTCTAGGCACATTTAGCAAAGTAGTCGTACACACGCCCTCGGTTGTTAAAGCACTACTGATAAATATCATTGCTAAAGCCCCCTTTTTTTATACCTACTCTCTATTTTTTCTTTTAAAATAGGCATAAGCCTCTGTAATTTTCTTACTTCGCTCGGCGGCTATTTTTTGCTTTTGAGGATCTTGAAAACGGTCGGGGTGATGCTCCTTCATCAATTTGCGATAAGCTTGACGAATTTGCTCATACGAACTCCCTACTGGCAAGCCCAATTCACGGTAATATTGCGCTGCCTTTGTATCTTTTGGAGCTTCTTGTTGTTGCTGCTGTTGCCAATTTTGCTCTTCATAATCAGCCGACTCTGTGCCGCTCCGAAAAGCCTTATCATACTCTTTATCAATACGATTGATATAATCTTCAAACGACTTGCCTTCCCAAGCATTTTCTTTAAAGTCGTTTACGTTTGCGCGTACAATATTTTTGATTCTATTGAATAATGACATAACCTCTGTGTACTATAAAAATGTGAAACATAAACCTAAAATAATAGGCAATAGAAAAACAAGCAAGCAAAGGCAAATTAAAAATGCAAGCGCCAAGATTTTAATAGCTTTGTGCTTACCATGCTCACTCAGCATCAATACCTACCTATGCCAGCAGAACTGTTGTAAGTGCTGATACCCAAAAGCAACAATCTTTAATGGCTTTGAAAAAATACTTAGTATCATACTACTGGACATTCTCTGGGTGTACGTCAAGTTGGTAAATCGACTTAGGTGGTGTCAGAACTTATAGAAATAACATTTCTGACAGAAATGTTATTTCGGAGCTAATTTAGCAAAGTTGTCGTACACCCCATTCTCCATATAGACATAACATTTTTCAAAAAAATGTTATGTCTAAGCCCATTTTTCCATTTTTTTGCGTTGCTTATACACAATAATACGATTTTTTTTGCATATTTGTTTATCTATCTATCAAAAATTAGAGAATAGTTAAAAAATCTACCCGTAGAGTTGCCAAATTTGCCATCAAACCATAACAAGCAAAGTTGCAACCTCACTATAAACAATCTATCTCATGACCCAATCTGAAATCAAATCGCTTAATTTTGAAGCCCTCAAAAAACGAATACAGCAGCGCACAGAGGCGAAAAGCACAACCGCCAATGCTAATACCGCAACGCCGCATAGCTGGGAGAGTGCTGAAAAAATCAGTGTAAAGCCATTCTACGATGTGCAACTAACACATAAACTGCCTCATATTGATTTTACCGCAGGCATTGCACCTTATTTGAGGGGGCCTTATGCGACGATGTATGCCGTGCGCCCCTGGACAATTCGTCAATATGCAGGTTTTAGCACCGCAGAAGCCTCTAATGCTTTTTATCGGCGCAACTTAGCCGCAGGGCAAAAAGGACTTTCCGTAGCCTTTGATTTAGCTACACATAGAGGCTACGACTCCGACCACCCCAGAGTCGTGGGCGATGTTGGAAAAGCAGGCGTAGCTATTGATTCTATTTTGGATATGAAGGTACTTTTTGATGGCATTCCATTAGACAAAATGTCCGTCTCAATGACTATGAACGGTGCCGTTATTCCAATTATGGCATTTTATATCGTCGCTGCTGAGGAGCAAGGCGTAAGTCCAGAGCACTTAAGCGGTACGATTCAAAACGATATTTTAAAGGAGTTTATGGTGCGCAATACCTATATATACCCGCCTAAGTATAGCATGCGCATTATCGCCGATATTTTTAATTATACTTCGAAGCACATGCCGCGTTTCAACTCTATCAGTATTAGTGGCTATCACATGCACGAGGCGGGGGCTACTGCCGATATAGAATTGGCTTATACACTAGCAGATGGGCTCGAGTATGTACGCACAGGCATTGCCAATGGCTTATCTATTGATGAGTTTGCACCCCGTCTTTCATTTTTTTGGGGCATAGGCACCAATCATTTTATGGAAATAGCTAAAATGAGAGCAGCAAGGCTTATTTGGGCAAAACTTATCAAAAAGTTCAATCCTAAGGATCCAAAATCTATGGCATTGCGCACACACTGCCAAACTTCAGGCTGGTCTCTTACCGAGCAAGACCCTTTTAATAACGTTACACGCACTTGCATCGAAGCACTATCTGCCGTTTTTGGCGGTACGCAATCGCTACATACCAACTCACTCGATGAAGCCATTGCACTACCTACGGATTTTTCTGCCAAAATCGCTCGGGATACACAGATTTTTATTCAAAAACAAACCGATACGACCAAAGCCATAGACCCCTGGGGTGGCTCTGCTTACGTCGAAACGCTCACACAAGAGCTTGTACAGCGCGTATGGACCCTTATAGAAGAAGTTGAATCCCTTGGCGGAATGACAAAAGCCATAGAAGCAGGTGTACCCAAAATGCGTATCGAAGAAGCAGCTGCCCGAAAGCAAGCCCGAATAGATGCAAAAAAAGATGTTATTGTAGGCGTAAATCAATACATAGCCGAAGAAGACCGTGAAATAGAACTCCTCGAAATTGATAATACTGCCGTGAGACAAGCACAGCTCGAACGACTCAAAAAATTGCGCACCGAGCGGCACGAAGAAGTAACACAAGAGGCTTTGCGCAAACTCACTCACATTGCCGAGACCGGCGAAGGCAACCTACTCGAAGCTGCCGTAGAAGCCGCACGTATGCGTGCCAGTTTAGGCGAAATATCCGATGCAATGGAAAAAGCATTCGGAAGGTATAAAGCTCAAACCAGACTTATATCAGGCACTTATGCCAAAGAAATTGATGACAATCAAGATTTTGCTAAAGCCAGGGCATTAGCAGATAAATTTGCACAGCTCGAAGGACGAAGACCGCGCATTATGATTGCTAAAATGGGACAAGACGGACACGATAGAGGCGCAAAAGTTATTGCTACAAGTTTTGCTGACTTGGGCTTCGATGTCGATGTCGGACCGCTGTTTCAAACACCCGAAGAATCAGCGCGCCAAGCCGCAGAAAATGATGTACATATCGTCGGTGTTTCTTCATTAGCAGCAGGGCACAAAACGCTCGTCCCACAACTTATAGATGAACTCAAAAAAATCGGTAGAGAAGATATATGGGTCGTCGCTGGTGGCGTAATTCCACCCAAAGATTATGAGTTTTTGTATCAAAAAGGAGTAGCTGCTATCTTCGGACCAGGCACAGTCATCTCGGCGGCGGCTATCAAAATTTTAGAAAAGTTTATTGCCGAGTTGCAAGAATGAGTACTGATATCAATATTTAGAGGTTCATAGAAATAACATTTCTCCAAGAAATGTTATTTCTGGCTTCTAAATGTATCGTTGTATGATTGATTATCCAAAAACTCTTTATCCTTATGACAAACAAATCATTATTGCTTTTATACTTTTCCTTATGCGCCATAGGACTTGTAAGCCCTGCTCAGCTTCAAGCGCAAATCCAACTTGAGGATATTATGCAAGGAGAAAAATTTATAGGCTTCACACCCCAAAATTTGCGCTGGTCAGAAGATAGTCAAAGCCTTTTTTTTGATTGGAATCCTGAAAATGAATTGGACAGAACCCCATACATGCTCGATATTAAATCCGAAAAAATTGAGAAAGCAAAACCTCAAAGTTTGCCCTACATAAACACAAATGGAAATTATACCCAAGACAAAAAACAAAAAGTATATGTCTCGGACGGTAGCCTTATGTACTGGGACGGCAAAACGCACCGATGCCTACTACGAAGCCCAAGCCTTTATATCAGCTACCCGCATTTTACACAAAATGAAACCCATATTGCCTTTCAAATGGCTAATAATCTTTTTGAGTGGGATATCAAAAACGGCTCACTCGAGCAACTTACAGATTTTCGCAAAGGAGAAAAAAAAGACGACAAAGAGGAAGTCTCACATAAATCTTGGCTTAAAGCACAGCAAGAGCAACTTTTTGAAGTCTTAAGAAACGAACAGCAACAGAAAGACTTTGCTAAAGCACAAAAAGAAGCCATAAACCCTCAAAAAGTAGAGCCCTTCTATATCAAAAATCAAAACTTAGACTTTGTTTTTAGAGTTCCTAATAACGATTATGCCATTGCCCGATTCAGCCAATCGCCAAACGGAAATTATACCAAAGTGCCTGATTTTGTCAGCGAATCAGGCTATACCGAAGACTTGAACACGCGCGCAAAAGTAGGTTCACCTGAAACAAGCTACGAACTTTGGCTCGGTAATTTAGCTACACAAGAATGGAAAAAAGTAAGTGCGCAGGACTTAGAAGGCATTCGAGACGTACCCGCTTATTATGCCGATTATGAAAGAACAGTGGAAAAACCAGAAGAGCGAGCTTTTATTGCACACGAGCCTGTATTTTCTCCTGATGGAAAAGAGGCTTTAATTACCCTGCGCGCACTCGATAGCAAAGACCGCTGGATTGTCCGCTTAGATATGGATAGTGCACGATATGAACTCCTCGATAGGCAACACAACCCTGCATGGATAGGCGGTCCTGGCATTAGCAATTGGAACTTCTCCAGCGGAAATATTGGCTGGCTACCCGACGGAAAGTCCATATATTTTCAATCCGAAACGAGCGGTTACTCCCACCTTTATACTTATCAATTAGCACAAAAAAAGAAAACAGCACTAACTTCTGGCAACTTCGAAATTCACTCGGCAAGGATTGCGCCTGATGGCAAAAATTGGTATATAGAAGCTAATAAATCTCACCCTGGTCAGTATCATTTTTATCACCTTCCGCTCGAAGGGGGCGAGCTTATCGCAATTACCGAAGGTGAAGGCTATTACGAAGCCTACCCCTCACCAGATGGAAAGTACCTCGCTTTGCGCTATTCAGAAAGCAACAGACCTTGGGAACTCTATTTAATGCGCAATAAACCAGGGGCAAAAGCTACACAGCTTACATATTCACAATCTGAAAACTTCAAAAAATATGAATGGCAAAAGCCCGAAATTATTCAATTTGAAGCAGAAGATGGCAAAAAACCTTACGCCCGTCTTTATAAACCCAAACTTGAGCATAAAAATGGGGCTGCTGTAATCTTTGTACATGGTGCAGGCTATTTGCAAAATGTGCACTTTGGCTGGAGTGCGTATTTCAGAGAGTATATGTTTCATCATTTGCTACTCGAGCGTGGTTATACCGTTTTAGATATAGATTATCGTGCAAGTAAAGGATATGGAGAGGCGTGGCGTACTGCCATTGCGCGGCACATGGGAGGTAAAGACCTTAGCGACCACGTAGATGGTGCGAAGTTTTTGGTAGAAAAACACGGCATAGATGCCAATAGAATCGGTATTTATGGCGGTTCTTATGGTGGATTTATTACGCTTATGGCGATGTGTCAGCACCCTGATGTATTTAAAGCAGGTGCGGCTTTGCGTGCCGTTACAGATTGGGCGCATTACAACCACCCTTATACGGCTAATATTTTGAACACCCCCCTGCTCGATAGCATAGCTTATGCACGCTCTTCACCTATCAATTTTGCAGAAGGGCTTGAAGGCCACTTACTCATCTGCCATGGTATGATTGATACAAACGTACATTTTCAAGATGTCGTACGTTTTGCGCAACGCCTCATTGAGCTGGGTAAGCAAGATTGGGAAATGGCTGTATATCCAAAAGAAGACCACGGATTCAAACACCCCTCAAGCTGGACTGACGAGTACCGCCGTATTCTCAAACTCTTTGAGCAACATTTAAAAAAGCCTTAGAAGACTTACAAAGGATAGGCAGGCGCGTAATTATTTTGGTTATTTGCTTGCCTTTTTTTCAGCTTCCCTTAGTACTTCGGAGTGTGGACGTGGCGGGTTATAAGGCAATTCGATGTAGTAGCTTTTATCCGTTTTGACTTCAAGCGATGCGCCGAGTAGCCATGGATTGTAATATTTAAGCGTTTTATAGCTTACACCAAGTTGCTGAGCAAGTGTCGCTAAATTTTCTACTGTTGTATCTACTTTGACCAATCTCATCTTCTCGAGCGGATAGAGATGCGATTTGGGCATATCAAACCCATATTTACTGGGGTTTTCCATGATTTCTTTAAAAGCCAAAATGCGGTACACATACCTTGCTGTTTCTTGATTGAGTGCAAGGTCGTAATAAGATTGTGCTTCTTGACGTTCTAATTGTCTTTGAATGCCAGTCATACCTCTGTTGTAAGAAGCAGCTACAAGCGTCCAGTTATTAAATTTTTCGAATGCTTTTTTAAAATATACACAAGCCGCCCTTGTAGATTTTTCTAAATGGTATCTTTCCTCTATTTGATCGCTAATTTCTAAATTGTGTTCTTTGCCTGTAGCGGGCATAAACTGCCAATAGCCTTTTGCACCAGCTGAAGAAGTGAGGTTCTCAAAGGTGCTTTCAATAGCAGCCACATATTTAAAATCTTCGGGTACACCTTCTTCTCTTAATATTTTTTCTATTGTCGGAAAAAATCGGTTTGCTCTTTTGATAATCAATGTCATTTGCGAACGCCAAAATACATTGATATGCAACTCTTTATCTAACCTTTCTCGTACCTCGGGGTCATAGAGTGGGGCTGTCTCACCTGCAAAGCTTACCTCTTTGGGCAACTCTAAAAAAAGTGGATTTTGAGGCTGCGCAATAAGGGGTGCCGTTCCTTTATCTAGCCCTAAAGATAGATAATAGTGAGCAGGTATATACCGCAAAAATAAAAAAGTACAAAGAAAAAAGAGCGTGATGAGTATCAGCCCTGTGAGTAGCATGCGAGTTGAAATATAGGCATTCATTGCACGTAGTTGCACTTAAAGAATAGCAAACAATATAAAAAATAAACTATCAAAATGCAGAACTAACAGTTTTTTGTAAACTGTTAGTTCTGGTTTTTGAATTACTCTGAAACTTTCTTCTTAGCTTTTTCAGTAGCCTCTGCCACTTCAGCTTGAAGCTTTTCAGTTTTTTGTTTTAAGGATTCATTAAACTGCTCAACTTTATGTTTAGCAATTTCTAACTGCCCTTCAAAGTCTTCTAATAAATCATTTGATTTTTGGGCAAGTTTGCCACGTGTTTTCTCGCCCGCATCAGGCGCAACAAGTACACCTACTAACGCACCTACTGCTACACCTGCAATAAAAGAGAGTATATTGCCTTCGTTATTACTCATAATGAAAATGTTTTTGTTGTGATAGATTAAAAAAATAGGTAGTCTTAAAGATGTAATGCTCAAAGTCTTTCAAAACTAACAGTTCTCAAAGAACTGTTAGTTCTAAGCATTACTTACTGTTAGTTCTAAGCATTACTTGTTATACACTACCAAAAAATAAAATAGTGCTTGCTTTGCACTATATAAGTATGACTATGCAAAGATAATATTTTTATTCAAAAATCATAATTTTTGCCTTATTTCTTATCAAATTACAATCAAACCTAAGCATTTTTGGTAGTCTTAAAGATGTAATGCTCAAAGTCTTTCAAAACTAACAGTTCTCAAAGAACTGTTAGTTCTAAGCATTACTTGTTATACACTACCGCATTTTTTACGAACAGCTTATAGTTACAATCAAATT
>JAFIER010000211.1 GCA_020832465.1 Bernardetiaceae bacterium | reverse complement strand
GCATCAGCAGGAATTAGAGGCGCAGCGTGCAGAGCTATTGCAAATTTTTGAAGAGTGGAAAGGCAATCAAAGTCAAACTGATGATGTCGTTGTAATGGGGATTCGTTTGTAGTAAAATTTTGTATGACAATGCCTTAGGTTCGAATGCTGATACAGATAAGGTAGTGTCAAACTAAGCGCGCCAGTCCAGTACTCAAACGCAAAAACATTTTATATAAAAGTTGGTTTGAAAACAAAAGCATACACAAAACTTTATACTACCGACAAACTATTTAAGATGAGTACATTTGAGCAGGATATTATTCACGGTCTTAGCCAAAATCCTAAGACTTTGCCCTCCAAGTATTTTTACGATGACCAAGGAAGTCGCCTTTTTCAACAAATTATGGCACTTGAAAGCTACTACCTTACCGATGCTGAGTTTGCTGTATTCTCTATGCAAAAAGAAAAAATATTGGCTAAGTTTTTAGAAGTCTATCCTGAACAAGTTTTTGATATTATCGAATTAGGGGCTGGCGACGGAGCTAAAACGCAGATATTGCTCAGGCATCTTGTCAGCCAAAATATAGATTTTACGTATCAACCTATAGATATATCTGGTGAAGCTATAGCCTTAATTACACAGCATTTGAAAGAAAAAGTTCCGAATTTGCCTATACAAGGTCTTGTAGGGGATTATTTTGAAGTATTAGAAAAATTACAACAATCGGAGAGCCTGCGCCCGCGCATTATTTTCTTTTTAGGTTCGACTATAGGCAATTTTAAAAACAATGGAGAGGTCTCGTTTTTACAAAAACTACAAAGCTATTTGCGCCCTAAGGATAGCTGTTTTATAGGTTTTGACATAAAAAAATCGCCTTCTATGATATTGAAAGCCTATAACGATCCCGAAGGCGTTACCCATGCTTTTAACTTGAATCTGCTGGTGCGCATCAATCGGGAATTAGGTGGAAATTTTGATATAGCAAATTTTGAGTTTTGCCCTACTTATAATCCCATTACAGGAGAAGTGAGAAGTTATTTGGTAAGCACTAAAGCACAAGAAGTTTACCTCGCTCATATCGATAAACACTTTGAGCTTGATGCTTGGGAGCCTATTCACACCGAAACCTCTAAAAAATATAATCAAGCCGATATCGAACATTTAGCCCATCAAACAGGCTTTCAAGTACTTGATTATTTTTATGATTGCCGCCACTATTTTAGCGATGTGCTATTCCAAAAAAGTGAAGCCTTATACTAACAAAATGGTTCTTTATGCACATTGAAATTGCCTTATACATAAGGCGGAGCCTCTTCGCCGAGTGCGCTTAAGAATCGTACTATATCAGGAATAAACTCTTCCTGCTTTTTGTATTTATAAGAAACAATAAGATTGCGAAGCACCCGCTTGAGCATATCTTGGTGCGAGCAGGGTTGATAAAAAGTCGTAGATGGCGGCATATTGAGCCTTTCGACATAGCGATCGATTTCTTGACGTGAGAAAATTATCCCCCGATTAAAGACGTTAATATACCACGTGAGTTGTTTGTGTTGGTAGAGCAATACAAAAAGATGTGGTAAGTTTACGCCATAAATAGGTAGCTCAAGTTTTTGTGCAATAAGCATATATACTGCCGAGAGGCTGATAGGATTTCCTTTGCGCAAATCTAATACACGATTGAGCATGGAGTTTGATACAGCATGAAAATTTTGGGTATCTCCTTTAAATTTTAGTTTATCAAAGAGCACGCTATTGAGCTTACGAATCTGATCCACGGGGTGCAAATCAGGTTTAAACTCTATCCATACTTCATAATAAATCTGTTCTATTTGTTTTTGTAAATCTTTGTATTTAAGCTCGGGGTAGCGATAAGTCGCAATAATCCAAAGGGCTTCGAGCAAATCATTATCCTGCTTTTCATTCCATTTTTGGAGTCGTTCGAAGGTGCGTTGTGAGGCAATTTGTCGGATTACTTTTTGTATTTGTTGCGCTAACTCTGGTCTTGCATTTTCTTTCTGCAGGGCTAAGAGTTGTACCATAACCTCTTCATCGAGTGCAAGAATATCCTTTTGGATTTGCGCCCTAATATTGGAATCATTGTCATCTATGAGCGATACAAGTGCATAAAGTTCTGAATCTGTCATAATATTGTGTTTACACTTTTAATGCTAAAGCATTATACAGTGTAAAATGTTTCAAATGCAAATATCAAAGTTGTGATGATTTGGGTGTAAGTCAAGTTAGTAAATCGGCTTAGATAGTTTCAACACTCACACTGTAGCCCGAAACTCAAGCCTCGGAAGTAGCTTACAACGAAGCTGGTGCTTCGTTGCTACCAGTACATAAAAAAACCCGCGATAAAAATCGTGGGTAAGTCTATAAAATAAAAGCATTCAAGCAAACTTATGCCGTTCTTAAATGACCACTATTTGCTGTGGGGCTAAAAAAAAATTTTCTTTTTTTAAACGAGAATCTATATGCAAAGAATATAGCAAGCGCATAAAATGCTATATCTGGATATACGAATCTATCTTGCAAAAATCCTAAAAGATATTGAAAATCAAAAGAAGTCATGATTTCTAAATAATTCATACCAAAAGCATCGGCAATCGGTGCAAGTGCACTAAATATATTACCCACAAAAGAACCAATAATAACTAACAAAACGGCTACAATACCGAAATTGACACTATGCCCTTTGCCCAAAAAGCGTACACCTAAGCCTACCAAAAGCCCTAATAAAATAGACATATAAGCGTATCTATGCTCGCTTACCCAAAGACTACTTTCAGCCCAAAGTACTACGCCTATAATCATTGCAATGACTCCACCTACAATACCGAGTAGTAAATTTTGTTTGGATTTGTTCATGGTTTCTGTTGTTTGTAAGACACTATTCGTATCTAAGTTATGCACTTCTAAATCTTCAATTTTATCCTTAGGTAAAGGCATAGCATCTTGCTCGTCGTTTTGCGACTGTAGTTCGCCACTTGCATCTTCGTTTAGTGGCTTTTCTTGGTCTTTATGTTCGTTATCACTTTTCATTTTTCTTAGAATAGAGCGTAAGTAAAATGTGGGCAGTTTGCTTCGTTTAGTTTTTTATTATAAATATTGCATACTGCATATTTTGCATCAAAACAGTTTGAGTAATAAGCTCAAGGAAAGAATTTGCTCTCGTCTGCCTTACCTAATGAGTATAATTTTCAAGAACCATGCCCAAAAAGATAATTTATTGTTTTGCATAGACGAACCCTACATTTTTCTCGTTGAATAGAAAGCTAAGGTTATTGTCTGTTATTTTTGCGCCTATTGCAATCCCTTGCCATAGCCAAATAGACTCAGGAATGGAGTATATGCAAAAATAGTATTTGCGAGTGCAAATTGTGTATTGAGATAGGAATAGGATAGATTTGGATATAAAATTACAGATTCGTACACACAAAACCAAATTTAATAATGTATTTTTACAAAAAAGGCAACCTCTAATCGATGAAAAGGCATAAATCATAGACTAAAAGTATCTCTTTGGGGCATGGGCAAAGCATAAGTAATGAATTTTTTAAATCGTTGGTACTCACTGAGCGTGCTGTTTATATTTCAAAAGAAAATCCTTCTCTGGTGAGTGCTTTATATTTTTTATCGTCAAAAGTGTATAAGCGTGCGGCGCGGTGTGCTACTCGTGTTTGAAATTCTTCGAGTGGTTTGAGCAATCCTGTTTTTAGGATTTTGCGTCTAAAATTTCGTTTGTCGAGTTTTGTATTAAGGATTTGCTCGTAAAGAAGTTGGAGTTCTGAAAGGGGAAATTTTCGTGGCAGTAGCTCGAACCCAATAGGCTGATAGCGCACCTTAGACTTAAGCCTTTCGTAAGCCATATCTAAAATCTGCTGGTGGTCAAAAGCTAAGGCTGGAATTTCTGAAAGTCCAAACCATTTTACACTTTTAGCATCAGAAGCTGCTTTTGCAGGGTGTTTTTGCATATTGATAAGGGCGTAATAAGCCACACTTACCACACGCCCACGTGGGTCTCTATCTACGCTACTAAACGTATAGAGTTGCTCCATAAAAACATTTTTTATACCTGTTTCTTCCTCCAACTCTCTGGCGGCGGCGGTATCGACGGTCTCGTCCATATCAACGAACCCACCAGGGAATGCCCAATGGTTGGCAAAAGGTTCGTGTGCACGCTCAATGAGCATAACTTTAATTGCTTCTGATGCTTTATCCCAAGCAAAAATTACACAATCCACAGTAAGTGCGGGGCGGGGGTATTCGTAAGTGTACATATTGTATAATTATTAAATATCATCACGCTTGCTTTGAGTCCGTAGCACAGCTTAGTCTGTGCCTAATTTATAGCTTCAAACAGCCTATATTCTGTTCTATAACTTTACGAATGGCTAAACGTAATCATTTTTATTGTATAATTTTATTTGTTTTGACGAGTGAGCAGGCATATAGCAAGTTTATATCAATGCACATAGCTTTTTGTAGCAGTACACATTGAATATTAGACTTCAAAAAGCTGCGTAATATCTTTGTCTTTTGTCAGGTGATAAGCAGCGATACCGAGCCTTTCGGCAGTTTCTATATGCTGTATGCTATCATCAATAAAAAGTGTTTCTTCGGCTTTAAGTTCATGACTATTAAGCACATGTTCAAAAATTTCGGCATCGGGTTTTCGCATACCAATAAGGTGCGAATAGTAGGTAGCCTCAAAAAGCTCGACAAGCGAGTCTAATCCGTTATTTCTTTTAATAATTTTATCAAAAGCTTCTTTGTGGATAATATTGGTATTAGACAGCAAAAATATTCGTTTTTTTTGTCCGAGTTTTCGTAGCAGTGTTATGCGCTCCTCTGGAACGCGGAGTAGCATCGCATTCCATGCATAATCAATAGCAGCATCAGGGACTTCTTTTTTAAAATAAGTTTTTAGTTGTTTACGAAAAGTATCAGCCGATATGCGCCCTTTTTCAAAATTATCAAAAATATTGATTTGATTGCGTTGCGTATAAAAATCTGCAAAATTATTCTCAAAAAGCAATGAAAAGGCATTGACAGTGCGCTCATAGTCGAGGTTAATGATGACCCCGCCTAAGTCAAATATAACATTAGGATAGCTATCTATTTTCATATATTTGTATTTTCTTCATAATACTTGGATAGGTAGGCACGGCGCACCCTTTCCCAAAAACGATGCACCAGATACCTACATACGACCAGAATATCTATTCGTAGGTGTTTTATTTAAGTAAGTATTGCCTAAATATACACAACTTTAATTTTTTGTACAAATAAAAACTTGAAAACAAGGATTTTTAGCAAAAAAAATATACTACTATACATTTGCCTGGCGGGAATAACATGCCTGCAAGCCATGTTATTTCTAAGCTCTTTTTTTCATAGCATAGGGTTTGCGCCCCCATGCAATAGAAAAATGTATGGTGGCATGAAAAAAAGCACAAACCCAAAATTTTGAGTTTGTGCTTTTTTTATTTCAATAAGATTATTAGCCATGCTTATGTTTACATACACTCATTTTCAGTACGTGTGTGATAAATACGTGATGACTAAACAGATTTAGTTAGCTTGTGCAAGTTGCTCGAGTCGCGCCTTTTCTTTTTTCATACGAGGTGCTTGTCGTGCCTTAGGATACTTCTTGAGTAGCTTATCATAAGTAGCAACGGCTTTGCTATACTCTTTGTTTTGCTCTTGCGCAAAGGCAAGTTTAGCCAAATAATCAGGAGTAAACTGCTCATTAGGATTGTAATTAGCAGCCTTTTCGTAGTACTCGCTTGCGGCTTTCCAATCTTCTTTTTCGCCATAAGCATCTCCTATCAGGGAAAAAGCACGTGCTTGAACGAGCAAATCCTTAGCTGAGAATTTTTTCAATGCAGCTATTGCTTCGTCATACTCTCCGAGTTTGAGTTTGGATACGCCTACATAAAAGCTAGCCAAATCCCCAGTAGCGGTCATGCTATAGTTCTCAGCAATAGATTTTAAGCCTTCGGCTTGGTTGCCGTCTCCCATAAGTGCTTTGTTGAGCGAATCTTTCTCAAAGTAGAAAACAGCAGGGAATATTTTTGCCTGCGCTTCTTTGCTTTGCTTTTGTACGTACCAGTTGTAACCAAATACAGCAGCAACGATAAGAAAGATAGCGACTACACCACCTATAAGCACATTGCGGTTTTGAGACACAAAGTCTTCGGTTTTGGATACACTATCTCGCAATACTTCGTCGGAGTTTGCGAGTGCGTCAAAGTTTGAGTCCAAATCCTCGCTTGATTGCGCTTGTTTTTTGCCTTTCGGCGACGATTTTGATGTTCTTGTTTTTGCCATAATTTTGCTAAATTTTGGCTGCAAAGATATAAAAAAAAATTTGTCAATACAATTTGCAACTGTTAAATCTTTGTAAGTAATGATTTTGCAGCATAGAACCAATCTTACTCAGGCTAAAACAGTGGATTAGCAAATAAAATTTTAGAGTGAAAAAGCGGCTTTGATTTTATCGATATAATCAGTTTTTTCCCAAGTAAAAAACTCGATTTGCTCATCGCCATGTTTTTCTGAATAAGTTTCTCTTCCCATGTGCCCATAGGCAGCGCTAGGAGAGAATATGGGCTTATCTAATCCCAATCTTGTGATAATAGCTTTGGGGCGCATATCAAAAATTTGAGATACTTTTTCGCTGATTTCACTATCGTCAAAATTTACTTTTGAAGTGCCATAAGTATCTACTGTAAGTGATACGGGCTGGGTTACGCCAATAGCATAAGCTACTTGCACCAAGACCTCATCGGCAATACCAGCAGCGACTAAATTTTTGGCAATATGCCGAGTAGCATAAGCGGCACTTCTATCTACCTTTGAGCAATCTTTACCAGAAAATGCACCACCGCCATGCGCACCTTTGCCACCATAAGTATCGACAATAATTTTACGACCTGTTAGTCCAGCATCTCCATGCGGACCGCCAATTACAAATTTACCCGTAGGGTTAATATGAAAAATTGTTTTATCATCGATAAGATGAGCAGGTATAACTCTCGGTATGATAATCTCTTGCACATCTTTTTTGATGCGTGCTTGCATAGCCGCATCGGTATCAAATTCATCGTGCTGTGTAGAAACTACTACGGTATGCACGCGCTGCGGTTTATGGTCTTGGCTATACTCAATCGTAACCTGTGCTTTTGAATCGGGGCGAAGGTAAGGCATTATCTCGCGCTCCTCTTTGCGTACCTTAGCCAATTCTTTGACAATACGGTGCGAAAATGCCAATGCCATAGGCATATACTCAGGCGTTTCACGATTGGCATAACCAAACATCATACCTTGATCTCCAGCACCAATTTCGTCATCGTCAATTCTATCTACGCCCTGCGAAATCTCTGGTGATTGGCTATGAAGAGATACAATTACACCGCAAGATTCAGCATCAAAGCGATACTTATCGCTATTATAACCAATTTCACGAATTTTTTGCCTAGCAATTTCAGATACCTCTACACGTGCATTCGTTTTTATTTCGCCAGCAATCATGACAAGCCCCGTAGTAACGAGCGTTTCGCAAGCTACACGAGATTTGGGGTCTTGAGCCAACATGGCATCTACAATGGCATCAGAGATTTGGTCTGCTATTTTATCAGGGTGTCCTTCAGAAACAGATTCGGAGGTAAAGAGATATGACATATTTTTTATAACGCTATAATTTTATCAGAAAAGATTTTTTGAAAAAAGTGCTTTACGACATGACCACACATACATATACGATGCCCACGCACGTCTTGATTTCAACTTTAAAAGTGAAAACGCAAAAATACAGATTTTTTAGAAAAAAAGCATAGTATAAATGTTTTTTCTGTTCATAAATCTAAAACAAGAGTAGCAAAAAAGTCAAGATATTGATTAAGTGCAATCAGTCATGACAAATCTAAGTGGCATAGAGATAGATAATTTTACGGAAACTTTAAAAGAAGCACGGTGTAGTCGTCGTCTAATCGGTCACACTGTGTAAAGGCATAAATATCCTCGAGCAGCTTATGAGCTATATCGGCGAGTGGGAGGTTGCAGTGCATTTTAAAAAACTCATGCAATCTATCATAGCCATACTCTTCTCTTGTATGCTTGTTGCGCGCTTCATAAATACCATCGGAGTAGAGCATCAAAATATCTCCTTTTTTATACTCAAAAGTTCGTATTTGAATATATTTACGGTAGTCTTCATTGCGAATAATACCTAAGCCAAGCCCTTTTTCTTGTAAATAACGAACTTCTTTGCTCTCATGGCTATAGTAAAGTGTGGGGCAATGCCCCGCACGTGAAGAGTAGATTTTGCGCTGCTCAGCATCGACGACCAAATAAGTAGCCGTTATAAAAGAATTGCGCTCCAAGCAACCACTCAAAGCATTATTGGCATATTCAAAAAATAAATCAGGGCTTAAGTCCAAACGCACAAGGCTATGAAAAACACCTTTGAGTTGTGCCATATTAAAGGCAGCCGAAGTACCCTTACCCGCAACATCGCCGATAATAAGTGCATATTTATGCTCGCCGACTTGATAATAGTCGTAATAATCGCCACCTATCTCATCAGCAGAACCATTTTTTACAAAAATTTCTAAGTTATCTTTGACTAAAATAGTCTCGGGCAATAGGCTTTTTTGTACGCGCTGTGCAATTTTGAGCTCTTCTTTATAACGCTGGGTCTCGACAGTGCTTGAGAGCAATCTAAAATTATAAATTGCCAAACTCGCCTGCGTTACAAAAGAGTTGAGCGTATTGATAATGATATTATCAAAAGCATCAGGAAGCTTTTTGAGCAAAACTAAGCGACCCAGAAAATTATTATCAGCAATAAGCGGTAGCGTCAGAATAGACTGATACTGTATGGCATTAGGATTTCCAAAAAGTTTTTCAGGTGTATATTTACGTGGGATAGAAGCATCAGCTTTATACGCATTGATAGCTTTAAGAATCTCAAGGGCTTCTTGCTTATTGATTTTTTTGCTAATTAAGTCATCATTTTTGTTTTCAATCTCGAGCCAGGCAGCATCCGCACGTAAGGTTTGAATGGCACTCTCGAGCAGTACCAGATATACCTTTTGCTCATTTTCACCACTCAAAATAGAAGCACTGAGCTGTTGAAAACTTACAAGTTCGCTTATTTTTTTCTCAAATACAGAAGAGGTAGGCAAGCTAAAAAGCAATACCAATAATATCGTAACGGTATAAATAGCCGAAAAACAGTAAAGCGATGCAAAGAAAATGCTTTTAGTCAAATCGAGAATTAAAAATGTCAAATAATTGACATTCATATCTTTGTAGTCTAAGATTTCTTTGAAAAAATAGCCCTGCACTGCCAGAAGCAATAAGCAGAAAAACAGACTATAAAGTTTTTGTTTGGCATTCAGATTAGCTATCCATTTGGCATTGAAGGATAAGTAAATTCCCATCAAAGCAAAAAGCACAAAAAAAGCATTAAAAACCGTATCAAAAAGCTTGAAACGAAAAAAGTGAAATAGTAAGGTCGAGAGCAAAGAAAACTCAAAGATATACCAAATCACTGCCGTAAAACGACTACTATGATACAAAATTTTGTGCTTCCACTTAAAAAATGCCGTCATCAAAAAGACCACAAGCAAACCAAAATCTAAGTGGTAGAAAAAATTATAAAATAGCGTATGATGCGAAAAATAATCATTGACTAAACGTACAAAAAAAGCAAGCGTAGCAGAAAAAAAACCGCAAGCTAATCCCATAGCAAAAACCTTCCACAACAATCCATAAAAATCTTCATTATCGCTTTTTTGAGCATCAGCATAACGAAAATACATATACGTAGTGAGCAAGAAAAAATTTAAAAATATACCTTTTATCCATATAGCATAAGGCTCGCCACCTTCCATTGTGTGCTGCTGCTCCCACATACCCCAAAGCGTAAGCAACACCCAACTCACAAAAGCCACAAGAATAAGCGTATAACGCCACCGCTCGCTACGCGAAATCGCATCAAAAAATAATTTGACTCGGTTAGAATACAACAGTATGAATCGGTTTAGTTTGAAATTTTCGAAACACAAAAAATGCAAAATGAAGCATAAACAACAATTTGCGTGCACTTAACATTTATTTCCCAAAAATACGCAAAATAATTGTGCTTGTTAAACTTTTGATACCAAAAAAGAGTTGAATCCTTAGATTTTTCATAATTTATTTACAAATCAAATAGCAGAGCCAATAGTTCTTAAAATCGCGAGCAGGAGCCCTATCTTTTTTTGTTACACGCCTAAGTTAAATACTTTTGGCTTTATAAAAAGCAAAGCTCACACACGCACGCAAAGAACTGCGCATGCTAATTTTCAAAAAATATGCGTATAAGCACTCAGGTCAATGCAGATGCCCAGATCGTATGGGATAATTTTAATCAAGATTTATTTGAAAAGCTCAACCCGCCCTTCCCACCAGCCCGTCTATTGCGATACGACGGAAATCAGCCCGGTGATGAAGTGCATATAGAACTGAATTTTATAATTTTTAAGCAACTATGGATTAGTAAAATTACGGCGCAAGAAATCACGGACAAAGAATTTTATTTTATAGACGAAGGCAGTAAGCTACCTTTTTTTCTCACTGCTTGGAAGCACAAACACCGTATTTGTAGGCACAAAAATGCTACGCTTATTATTGACGAAATTAGTTACAAAACTCCTAATCGCATATTAGACTGGTTGCTATACCCCGCTTTGTGGTTGCAGTTTGTGTATAGAAAACCCATTTATAAACGCATATTTAAAGACTGTTAGTGCTTGATGCTCAGTGCTGGACTCATGTAGCAAAGCTGTCGTGCACCTTATCAATAAAATATACCACTATCCATAAACTTTATGATTGTACATTGGTTTTATTGAGCAAAGGTTTCCTTTACAAATGTTATTTGAAGGCATACTTAACGCTTTTTGCGTCCTTGCAGTCTATTACACAAACGACCTACTCAATTATGAAATTTACATTCTTTATTTTTTCTATATTGATTTTGAGCCTTAGCACAGTAGCCTGCGCTCAAACACAAAACAATAACCAAAAAGATACATTTCCTATGCAAAAATCAGAAGCTGAATGGAAAAAAGAACTCACGCCCGAGCAGTATCGTATATTGCGTGAGAAAGGTACAGAACGCGCTTTTACAGGCAAGTTTTGGGATCATTTTGAAAAAGGTGTATATGCCTGCGCAGGTTGCAAAACCCCTTTGTTTAAGTCCGATACAAAGTATAACTCAAGCTGTGGGTGGCCCAGTTATTTTGCTTCTATGGAGGACAAAATAGAAGAAATCCCCGACTATAGCCACGGTATGATACGCACGGAGGTCGTATGCAAATCTTGTGGGGGGCACTTAGGGCATATTTTCAATGACGGGCCGCCACCCACGGGCGTGCGTTATTGCATAAACTCCGAATCGCTTGTGTTTATTGAGAACAAAAACTAACATTTTAAAAAAAAGTATTCGTTAGATAAGTCTAAAAGGAATTTTTTACAAGGCTTTTTCGTTTCATAGCGCACTGTTTTGTCAAAACCCAAATTTAACTTTATGATACAAACTCCGCCCATCAAGTCGGAAGAAATGGAAACTGCCGTACTTGTGGCACTTATAAACAAAGAGCAACCTGCCTATAAAGCCAAAGAATACTTAGACGAACTGGCTTTTTTAGCGCAAACACTCAATATTGAAGCTATCGAGCAGTTTACACAAAAAATACCACACCCTGATATACGTACGTTTGTACGTAAAGGAAAAATCGAAGAAATTCGTGAATTTACTGAAGCCAAAAATGTAAAATATATTATTTTTGATGACGAGCTATCTCCAAGGCACGTACGCAACTTGGAGCAAGAGTTTAAAGGCAAAATTGTCTTGGATAGAAGTTTGCTTATTCTCGAAATTTTTAGCTATCGTGCACAAACAGCACAAGCACGCACACAAGTAGATCTTGCACGCAATCAATACATCTTACCACGCCTTACAGGTATGTGGACTCACCTCTCAAGGCAAAGAGGTGGTATTGGGCAGCGCGGTGCAGGCGAAAAAGAAATCGAGACTGACCGCCGTATCGTAAATAACCAAATCAAACTACTCAAAGATAAGCTACGCAAAATCGAAAAACAAGGAGAAACACGAAGCAAACAACGCCACCGTATGGTCAGAGTAGCGCTTGTAGGTTATACTAATGTTGGTAAATCTACGCTTATGAGGCTACTCACTAAAGCTGATGTTTTTGCAGAAAACAAACTTTTTGCTACAGTAGATGCTACAATTCGCAGGGTGCAATGGGGACAAATGCCTTTTTTGCTTACCGATACCGTAGGTTTTATTCGTAAATTGCCAACTTTATTGATAGAGTGTTTTAAATCTACACTTTCAGAAATCGTAGAGGCGGATATTCTTTTGCACGTTGTGGACGTTTCGCACCCCGCTTTTGAAGATCATATTAAGGTCGTCGAGCAAACCCTTGATGATATTGGCGCAAGCAATAAACCCTCTATTCTGGTTTGTAATAAAATTGATGCTTATAAAGACAATATGATTGTTGGTGATAATTATTTAATATGCCCTCCTTCGCTTACCGAACTGCGTGATTCTTATTTGGATAACGAAAAGCATAGAGCTATTTTTATATCCGCCGCTCAAAAAGAAAATATTGAAGAGTTGCGCAGCGTTATGCAAGAAATGATTGCAGGTGTACACGGTGAAATATATCCTAATTATCTGCCAAACTAAGTTATTTTGGGTAGTGTATAACAAGTAATGCTTAGAACTAACAGTTCTTTGAGAACTGTTAGTTTTGAAAGACTTTGAGCATTACATCTTTAAGACTACCTTATTTTGCACTTTCAACTTGCTTTATAGCATAATACCCAAAAACTCCGCTTTCTATGGCAAAAAAAATAAAAAAAGCCTATTTCTGTAAAGAATGTGGTTACGAATCGGCTAAATGGCTCGGCAGATGCTCAGCCTGTGGCGAATGGAATAGCTTCGTAGAGGAAATTTTAGATAAAGATGATAACAAAACGCAAGAAAAAGCGTGGCAAAAACCCGATGCAAAAGGGCGAAAAGCAGATAACCACCCTACTAAAATTTCAGAAATCAAAGCAGAGGATTCCCCTCGCATTCCTACCTACGACGAAGAGCTTAATCGAGTTTTAGGAGGAGGAATTGTACCAGGCTCCTTGATTTTAATAGGTGGTGAGCCAGGTATTGGCAAATCTACACTTATGCTACAACTTGCGCTTGCCCTCAAAATGTGTAAAGTTTTGTACGTCTCGGGCGAAGAGAGCCAGCAACAAATAAAAATGCGGGCAGACCGCCTCGGCGATAGATCACCTGATTGCTATGTACTCACGGAAACGAATATTGAAAAAATCTTTTCACGCATCAACGAACTCGAGCCTGATATTGTCATTATAGATTCTATTCAAACACTTTATACAAGCTACATTGACTCGGGTGCGGGCAGTATCTCCCAAGTGCGTCATTGCACTGGCGAATGGATGCGTTTCTCGAAAGAACGTCAAATTCCAGTGTTTCTTATCGGTCATATTACCAAAGATGGGGCTATTGCTGGTCCGAAAATCCTTGAACACATGGTCGATACTGTATTGCAATTCGAGGGAGATAGGCACTTGACCTACCGCCTATTACGGACAATGAAAAATCGCTTTGGCTCTACGTCCGAAATTGGTATTTATGAAATGCGGGCTACAGGATTACGCGAAGTAAGCAACCCCTCTGAAATTTTGATTTCACAAAGAGACGAAGGCTTGAGTGGTATCACCATAGGCGCAACCGTAGAGGGCAACCGCCCTCTTCTTATTGAAGTCCAATCCTTGGTCAGCGCCGCAGCTTACGGCACACCGCAGCGAAGCAGTACGGGATATGATGCTAAACGTCTTAACATGCTACTTGCGGTTTTAGAAAAGCGTGGCGGTTATCGTTTGGCTGCTCAAGATGTATTTTTAAATATTGCAGGCGGCCTTAAAATCGAAGACCCCGCGATTGATTTAGCCGTATGTATGTCCGTTGTCTCTTCTTATCATGACCAGCCCCTGCCCGAGCACGTATGCTTTACGGCAGAAGTCGGTTTAGGAGGTGAGGTCAGAGCGATTAGCCGCATAGAGAACCGAATAGCAGAAGCCGAAAAGCTCGGATACCGCGAAATTTATATATCAAAATACAATATGAAAGCCATTGATTTAGCCAATTACGGCATAAAAGTACACGCTTTTGGAAAACTTGAGGACATTTTACCTCACTTTTTTTAATTTTTGGATTGTTTTTTGCTATTTTAACAATAAAAGCATAGAAGGCTTTGAAAGTCTGGTAGTCTTAAAGATATGATGCTCAAAGTCTTTCAAAACTAACAGTTCTCAAAGAACTGTTAGTTCTAAGCATTACTTGTTATACACTACCGAAAGTCTTATAGCTTTAGCTCAAATTGCTAAGTTTTTAAAAAATTGATATGTTTGTAATACAAAATAGTATAGTTTTTAAGACCTTTGCTAAGTTTTATTTAATGCGTGCATCAAATAAAACTTATTTTTTAAACTATTTTCAAATTGCGTTAAAAATGTACATATCAGAAGTCAAAAATAATATTTGCCAAAATGCCTACCCAATGACAACAAGTACTACCACAACAACAATTATCAAATCTGTTACCTTAACAAAAACATTAAATATATGAAAATAGGAATTGTGGTAAATTCTGCTTGGAATATTTATAACTTTCGCAAAGGACTCATAGCGTCTTTTATCAATAAAAATTATGAAGTAGTAGCTATTGCTGCTGATGATGGTTATGCCGAACAGATTGAGGCAATGGGCTGTAGTTTTGAACCTTTGGCAATAGAAGCTAAAGGTACTAACCCCTTTCAAGACGTACGGCTTTTTTCTCAACTTTATAAAATTTATAAAAAGCATGGTTTTGATGTCATTTTGCATTATACCATAAAACCCAATATTTACGGTACGCTTGCTGCAAAAGCCTTGTCTATTCCTGTTATCAATAATGTAACGGGGCTGGGTACTGTTTTTATCCATAGAGGAATCTCGTCCCGTGTGGCTCGTCTTTTATATAAAATTTCATTTCGTTTTCCAGCATTAGTATTTTTTCAGAATGGAGATGACTTAAATCTTTTTTTACAAAAAGGCTTAATCAAAAAGCATATTGCTGATACGCTCCCAGGCTCGGGCGTAGATATAGATCATTTTCAGCCCCAGCTTTTGCAAGCGCATGCTTCGAAACCCAAAACCTTTACCTTTTTGCTTATTGCACGCTTACTTTACGACAAAGGCATTCTCGAGTATATCGAAGCTATACGCTTATTGCAAGCTAAGGGTGTTCAGGCTAAATTTCAAATTTTAGGTAAGCTCGACGAAGGCAAAAAATTAGGAATACCTGAGTGCGATATTCAAAAATGGGTCGACGAAGGTTTGATAGAATATTTAGGTACTGTATCAGATGTACGCCCTGCGATTATCAATGCAGACTGTGTAGTTTTGCCTTCCTACAGGGAAGGAACGCCACGTACTTTGTTAGAAGCTGCATCTTTAGGTAAGCCACTTATTGCAACTGATGTGCCCGGCTGCCGCGAAACTGTCATACATAATTATAACGGTTATCTTTGCAAAGTCAAAGACCCCTATGATTTGGCAGATAAAATGCAACGCCTTATGCAAATGGATAATAGCTACCTTGCCGAACTAGGACGAAATAGCCGGCACGTAGCCGAAACCAAATTTGACCAACGCATTGTTATCCGAAAATACGAAAAAGCTATCAATCGCTTACCTTTGCAAAAGCAAACTATAGTAGCTGATGCCGAGGTAGAGACCGTAGCGAATTTTCAATACTATCAGACTGCAAAAAAATAATTTTAGTTTTTTTGCATAAAAATTTGGTTTCGTTTTTTATTTTTGTATATTTACAATTATAATATTCCTACTTGATAAAAAGCATCTTTTTATGCTCCTTTAAGTAGAATAGTTTTGCGTAGCCTGCTACATAAGTTTTAATGATGTTATTATATCGTTATGCCGTAGTAAGTTATCGCGCTTTTAATATTGATTATTGATTGCCGTATCAAACGCCTAAAATAAAATTGAATATTAGCGCATATTATCGTACCATACTACCTGAAGGCATTATTATGTCTTACAAAGGCGCACCATCGCATACGCTTTTAGATAGCATGCTATCTATTATCGATGAGCGACTTGCTATGCTCGAATCACAATCGAAGCTCAGAAAAAAGGTATATCACATTTTAATAGAAACGATTCAAAACGTTCAAAATCATTTTGATAAAAATTTATATCAAAATTCGCAAGAACAAAATGCTATTATTTTTATTTTGGCAAAAAACGATGATGGGTACTCTATTATTACAGGTAATTTTATCCCCAATAAAGATATTGCAAATCTAAAAGCGCACATCGATAAAATCAATCAAGCATCAAAAGACGAAATCAGAATGTTATATCGTGAACAATTGCATCACGGCGAACTCTCTGAAAAAGGCGGTGCTGGATTAGGAATTATTGATATAGCAAAAAGATCGGGTGAAAAACTTCACTACGAGTTTAAGGATTGCCAAGATGGTAATTCATTTTTCAGTTTGAAAGTAATAGTTTCAGCATAAAAAATTTCACTGCTCTATATATACGAATGGAAAATTTTTATTTGGAAGGCACAAGCAAGACCCCACTCTTAGATTTTAATGCGGGCACCGGAAAATTTGTTGTTGAAGGACGTTCTATACCTGAAAACTCCATAGAGTTTTACAGACCACTCTTCGAGTGGCTTGATAAGTATATAGAATCCCCACAAGCAAACTCTATACTTGATGTAAAGCTCGAATATTTTAATACGAGCTCATCTAAGTGTATCGTCGAGATATTCCGTAAACTCGAGCATCTTCAAGAGAAAGGACAAGATGTCCTTATCAATTGGTTCTACGAAGAAGACGACGAAGATATGCAAGAGTCAGGAGAAGATTTTCAGGATATTATTGATGTCAAAATCAATATGCACATGATAGAAGAAGAATAAGAGTGTGTAGCTAAAACTTGCCACATTTACGATAAGTATAAACAAAAAGCAAGGTCTCTTATACAGAGACATTGCTTTTTTGTGCTTTAGTTTTGGGTATAAACTACTTGCAATAAAATGGTTTATATCGATGAAGCAACCTATGACTCAGCACCAACAGTTTTCAAAAACTGTTAGTGATGAAATTACCTAAGTCGGTCGGGTGCATTTCAGAACTACGCGGTTTGTGTTTGGTGAGGACACCAAACACGGCGATAGTAGTTGTTTTAAGACAGTAGCTTATGCTACTGCGTAAATATGAATTGCACCCTATAAGTCTATTTATCAACTTGACGCACACCCGCCTAAACCCAATAATCGCTAATTATTACAAAATTATCGAACCATTTTTTGCCTAGATAAGTTAGTATAGGCAGTTAAGCTAAGGCAGTATGCGAAATATTGCTATTTTTCAAGCAAGTAAAAAAAATACCCCAAAAATACCATGGCAAAGAACGAAAAGTTTAAAAAAAATATCAATATTCAAAACCGCAAAGCTTCTTTTGAATATAGCTTCATAGATACTTATACGGCTGGAATTGTGTTGCAAGGCACAGAAATCAAATCTATACGTCAAGCAAAAGTCAATATGCAAGATGCTTTTTGTCTTTTCATTGACGGCGAACTTTTTATACGTAATTTGCATATTTCACCCTACGAAAGAGGCAATATTCATAACCACGATGCCAAAGCAGAACGCAAACTTCTGTTGCAAAAAAGAGAACTGCGCAAACTCGAAACAGGAATGAGCGAAAAAGGACTAACCATTATTCCTAAGCGTATTTTTATCAATGATAGAGGCTTAGCTAAAGTAGAAATTGCCTTAGCCAAAGGTAAAAAACTCTATGATAAGCGTCAGTCTATCAAAGAAAAAGACCAAAAAAGAGAGTTGCAACGCATGAAATATTGAGCATAAGTAACTTTATATTGAGCATAAGTAACTTTGAGCATAAGCAATAATCTTTCTCTCAAAAATGTTATTGCTTATGCCTAAATATTTTTTTCAAAAAAAGTATGCAAATAATTTGCATTTGCGATAAAAATTTGCGTATTTTTATTCGTATTTTCAAATAAAAAAAATTAAGCAAAGATATGGAATCTATATTTGAAGCCCATACCGAAACATTAGTACAAGAGCAAGTTGAGGTCAAAGAAACCGAAATCAAACAACTTGTAGTTTTTAATGATGACTACAATACCTTTGAGCATGTCATCAAAACCTTAGTCAAAGTCTGTGAGCATACCCCACAGCAAGCCGAGCAATGCTCGCTTATTATTCATTACCGTGGCAAATGCGCCGTTAAAAGTGGAGACTTTGATAAGTTAGCCCCTATGCGCAATGCAATATGCGACCGTGGAATATCGGCAGAGGTGCTCTAATGCTTGTCAATGGTAAGCTATGCACGAAGAGATCCTTGTGAGAAGCGTAATTTTGTGAACAACAATTTTGCGCTTTTTTGTTGTACAACTATATGTATCATCATACTACTTAGACCTTGAACAGCCTGAAATAACATTTCTGAGCGAATTTAGCTAACTTGACGTACACCCAAAACACACTGAAATATATCCTATTCCACAAATTTATTGTATCTTTGCCTTTAAGGGGTGTACGTCAAGTTGGTAAATCAACTTAGGTAGTTTCAGCCTTCACAGTTTTTAAAGCTGTAGCCCGAAGCACCTGCTTCGGAAGTGGCTTATAACGAAGCTGGAGCTTCGTACTACAGGCTGTAAAGATATTAGATGTCAAATTTTTAGAAACGACATTTCTGACAGAAATGTTATTTCGGTGCTAATTTAGCAAAGTTGTCGTACACCCCCTTTAAGCATAAAGCAATAAAGTCATACAGAAATACAAGATTATGTCAAAAGAAAATCAATCTATAGAAGCTTTACATCAACGAGAAACCGAGTTTCACGACGATTGGGCAACCTCCGAAGCCTTAGAAGATATTGAAGTGCATGCCCTTTTTGAAGGTTTATGTGCCATTGAAAATCAGTTTATTATTCAGGATATGGGTAATTTGCAAGGCAAAAAAATCTTAGATGTAGGCGCAGGATTAGGCGAAAGCTCCACTTATTTTGCTTTGCAAGGTGCAGAGGTTACTTATAACGACATCTCTCCTAAAATGGGCGAGCTTGCCCAAGCCCTCGCCGCACACCACGGCACAAGCATCAAAACGGTCATAACGCCCGCCGAAAAAATGACTTTTGAAGCTGATACTTTTGATTTTATTTATTGTGCAAATTTGATGCACCACGTACCGCCCGAAGAGCAAGAAGATTGGATTGCTAATATGCACCATTTTCTAAAAAAAGGCGGAAAACTCTATACTTGGGATCCTATCAAATACAACCCCGTTATCAATGTATATCGCCGTATGGCTACAGAAGTACGCACCATTGATGAGATGCCATTGGGATTTGATATTCTAAAATTGTATCGCAAATATTTTACCCAAGTATCGCATCGTGAGTTTTGGCTCTCTACGCTATATCTTTTTTTGCATTACTATTTAATAAAACGCTACAATCCCAATAAAGTGCGATATTGGAAACGCATTTATAAAGAAAACAACAAAACCATAGGCTGGTGGTTTAAGCCCTTGCGCGCCCTCGATAGCGCACTGCTCAAACTGCCCTTAGTGCGCCGTTTGGCTTGGAATATGGTCGTTGTAGCTGTCAAATAATACAATAAATTTTAAAATAAACCTGAGCAGTGTTTGTGTAAAAACGCAGAGAAGTAAACTTTGATTAGCATTTTTTTGGTTTTGTAAATAAAAATTTGTTTTGTAAGTGTTTGGCAAGGATACCCAAACAAGGAAAACAGAATCATATTTTTCTAAAAACTCAATCAAAAATTTTTTACGCACCCCTGCTGTAAAAGACAAAGCAATTAAGCCATGACGCAACATATCATTTTCAAAATCTTATTTTTTTGTATTTCCATCATAGGATTTCAGCATCTATCGCAAGCGCAAAAAAATCTTGAAACACCGTTTGAAAAATCTAATGGTAAGGCAACCGCTACCTATTACGAAACAATAGAATTTTATAAAAACCTCGCCTCGAGCTCCCGCTTTTTTGAAATCAAAGAAGTTGGAATGACTGATGCAGGATTGCCTTTGCATACCGTTATTTTTTCGGCAGATAGAAACTTTGAACCACCCGCCCCCAAAGATAGAAACAAAGAGAAAACCAATAGCGAAGACGAACGAAAAGCTACCACAAACGAAGCCGAAGAACCAGAAGCGGAAAAAATGGTATTGCTCATACTCAATGGCATACACCCTGGAGAGCCCGACGGCATCGATGCTTCTATGCTTTGGTGCAAAAAATTGGCAAACGATAAAAACCTGCGCACACAATACGAAAATCTCAAAATTGTGATCATACCATGCTATAATATCGGGGGTGCGCTCAACAGAAATAGTCATACAAGAGTAAATCAAAACGGTCCGGCACATTACGGATTTCGTGGAAACGCTCAAAACTATGACCTTAATCGCGATTTTATCAAGCAAGATAGCAAAAATGCTAAGGCTTTTGCCGAAATATTCCACCATTGGAAACCACACTTTTTCTTGGATACGCATGTGAGCAATGGCGCTGATTATCCCTATACACTTACTTATCTGGCTTCGCAATACGATAAGGCTGGTCCTATTATTGGAAGTTTTATGCGAAGTATAACGCCCATACTCGAGCAAAAAATGGCAGAACGTGGCGAAGAGATTATCCCCTATGTCAATATTTGGAACGATACACCAGACAAGGGCTATACACAATTTTATGACTCTCCACGCTACTCCTCCGGATATGCTACGCTTTTTCAAACGCCGAGCATTGTCATCGAAACGCACATGCTCAAACCCTTTGATAAACGTGTAGAGGCTACCTTAGCCTTCTTCGAAGAGGTTGCTAATTTAATGGTTTTGCAAAGCCGTAAGTTTACCTATATCGTCGATGAAGCACGTGCACAAATACAGCTACAAAGTGCTTTTCCACTTGATTGGCTACCCGAGAAAGGGCGACATGAAAAAATAAAATTTAAGGCTTATAAAGCCGATTCCGTAATAAGTGAAGTCAGCGGTTTGAAACGCCTGCGCTATGACCCAGAGCAAATACGTGAATTAGAAATTCCGTATTATACTTACTACAGAGAGGTCGAAGTAGCACAAAAACCTTTTGCTTACATTATCCCGCAGGCTTGGCATAGAGTCATCGCTATTTTAGAATCCAATGGTGTAAGGCTCGAACGAGCAAATAGCGATAAAGATATAAAAGCAGAAGTCTATTACATTCGCAATTATAAAACATCTACCTACCCTTACGAAGGGCATTATCTGCATAGCGATGTGCGCATTGAAGTAAAAGGTGAGTTGGTAAAAATAAAAAAAGGAGACTATATCGTTTATACCGAACAGCCTGCAGTGCGCTATTTGGTAGAAACCTTAGAGCCACACGCACCTGATTCTTTTTTTAATTGGAACTTTTTTGATAGCATTTTACAGCAAAAAGAAGGATTTTCTGATTATGTTTTCGAAGACCTCGCTGCCGAAATCCTAAGAGAAAATCCAAATCTAAGAAAAGAGCTCGAAGAAAAGCGCAAGAAAGACCCTGTTTTTGCTAAAGATGCACGCGCACAATTAGATTTTGTATATAAAAACTCGCCACACTACTTAGAGCAGCAACATTTGCGCTACCCCGTAGTGCGTACTTTTAACGAAATAAGATAGTTGCTAACGGGCGTATGGCAACTTTGCTAAGCCCTATGGAAAAATGTATAGTCCTATGGGGGCAGTATGATTAATAACACAAACAACAATACAACAAAACACACAATAAACATTGATAGACTTAGATATAGACATTGAACGAATTAAATCGCTGCGTCATACACTACATCAGTATCCCGAAGTTTCTGGCAAAGAGCATGAAACAGCAAAAAGAATCTGTCATTTTTTGAAAGAAAATGCTCCCCCTGATGAGCTTATAACAGAGGTTGGCGGTACAGGGATTTTAGCCATTTATAAAGGTGAGCAAGAGGGCGAAACAGTCCTTTTTAGAGCAGAGTTAGATGCTTTGCCTATTCAAGAGGAAAATGAAATGCCCTACCGCTCGGTTTATGATGGTGTATCACATAAGTGCGGTCATGATGGTCATGCAAGTACGCTCGTGGGTTTAGCTTGTTTTTTAGCTCAAAATCCACCCGAAAAGGGACGTGCTATTTTGCTTTTCCAACCCTCAGAGGAGAACGGGCGAGGCGCACAAGCAGTATGCAAAGATGACCGTTTTAAGGATTTCTGCCCCGATTGGGTATTTGCATATCACAATCTGCCTCAGTTGCCATTAAATGAAGTTATTGTACGTGATGGCTCATTTACCGCAGCAGTACAAAGTTTGATTTTGCGTTTTGAAGGCAAAACAGCGCATGCTGCCGAGCCCGAAAATGGTGTAAATCCAGCTATGGCTATTGCCGAAATCATTATGGCTTGCCAGCAAATGCAAGAACCAAATGCAAATTGCGATGACTTCAAACTTATAACACCCGTATATGCTTGCTTAGGAGAAAAAGCCTATGGCGTATCAGCTGGATATGGCGAACTACACCTTACTATAAGGGCATGGAAAAATGCTGTTATGAGAAAATTTTCAGAACAGATTATCGATACCGTAGAGCAAATTACAAAAAAACATCATTTAGAATTTGAAAGTGCTTGGACTGAAATGTTCCTTGCTAATCGAAATCATCAAGAAGCAAATCAAATTATTAGAAAAGTAGCCCAAAAAGCTAATTATAAAGTTACAGACAAAGATTTTGCTTTCAAATGGGGAGAAGATTTTGGATTTTTTACCGAAAAATTCAAAGGTGCTATGTTTGGTATAGGTGCAGGAGAGCAAACCCCCGCTTTGCATAATCCTGATTATGACTTCCCCGACGAAATTCTCGATACAGGTGTACATCTTTTTATCGGTATTGCCAAAACCTTACTTTTTGATAAAGCGCTTATCCAAAAATCAAAATAATGATATAGTAGCCTTTTGTTCAAATTGACTATAAACCTTCTGATTAGATGTACTACAACTTTGCTAAATTAGTACAGAAATAACATTTCTGTCAGAAAACTTGAATTGCTCAAAAACACGCAAAAAGGAGGACCATAGACTCCAAGCCTGTAGTAACGAAGCGCCAGCTTCCTTATAGTAGAATGCTTCCGAAGCTGGAGCGTCGGGCTACAGTTTTTAAAACTGTTAGCGCTGAAACAACCTAAGCCAATTAGCTAATTTGGCGTACACACTTCTGTATTTACGCACGCTATGTTTTGATATATTGTCGTCATTTGAGTTGCTCAAAATCGAAAATCAAAACAAAAAGCTGTTATAATGCGTTAAATAAGTGGTTTTGTAATTCGAACGCATTTTTAATGCTTGCTATACCACTCCAATTGTACCTTGCATTTTATATTGCATCGTGCTACCTCACTCAAAAACACGCAAAAATAATGACCACAGACTCCAATAATAATCTTGCTCCTTATGATAATATTCATGCTTTTCCACTGCCAGAGGTAATGGATAGTGGTTCAAGTACTTCTTATATCACACTAAGTAGGAAAGCCCTACACAATAACCTAAGTTTTTTGCGAGATTTTATCCATAAAGATACACGTATTTCATCGGTTGTCAAGGGTAATGCCTATGGGCATGGCATAGAGCAAATCGTACCGCTTATGTGTGAGTATGGTGTAAGACATTTTTCTGTATTTAGTTGCAATGAAGCTCGTAGGGTTCGTGCTTGCGCCTCTTCTGATGCCGATATTATGATTATGGGCTGGATAGATAATGCCGACCTCGAATGGGCTATTAGCAAAGATATAGAAATTTATATATTTGAGTTAGACCGTTTAAAACAAGCTTTAACAGTAGCAAAAAAACAGGGCAAGCAAGTACGCATTCATATAGAAGTGGAGACAGGTATGAACCGCACGGGATTCGTAAGCCAAGAACTTCCAGAAGTAATTCAAATATTAGAAGATTGGAAACCTCACTACGTACTCGAAGGCATTTGTACGCATTACGCAGGTGCGGAGAGTGTAGCGAATTATGTAAGAGTAAAAAAACAAATTGAAGTTTTTCATACAATCAAAACACTTTTTTTAGACAAGGGCTTAATACCTAATTACTTGCATACTGCTTGCTCAGCAGCAACTTTTTCATATCCAAAAACTCAGATGGATATGGTGCGTATCGGAATTATGCAATATGGTTTTTGGCCCAGCCGTGAAACTTATATTCGCTACCGCACACAATTTCCGCATATAGATGACCCTTTGAAAAGAGTTATTAGTTGGAAAACCAGGGTTATGAGCGTTAAGCAAGTCGGTGTAAATGAGTTTATTGGATACGGTACAAGCTATCTTACACAAGAAAACACCAAGATTTGTACGATTCCCGTAGGATATGCCTATGGCTACAGTCGCTCTATGACCAATATTGGAAGAGTAATCATCAAAGGCAAACGCCTCGCTATCATTGGCGTAGTAAATATGAACCTCAGCATTGTGGACATCAAAGAAGCACCAGATATTAAAAAAGGCGATGAAGTCATACTTATAGGCGAGCAACAAGGCTTGAGCATCTCAGTAGCTTCTTTTGGTGAATATAGCAATCAGCTCAATTATGAGCTACTTACACGATTGCCTAAGGCGATCCCACGCTATATCACGGAATGAATCATAATTTGGTAGTCTTAAAGATGTAATGCTCAAAGTCTTTCAAAACTAACAGTTCTCAAAGAACTGTTAGTTCTAAGCATTACTTGTTATACACTACCCATAATTTAAACGAAATTACTCAACAAAGTGATTTATTTTGAACGAATTTTAATAATTTTGAATTTTGATTAGATAAGCATTTTTTTTGCAAAAAAACTAATGTTTTACACTTTTTATTGAAATATCCTCTTTATACCTTACGGGAATGGCAAGTCAGCCTTCCCTTTTTTAACCCAAAAATATAAGTAATGGCACACTTGGTCCTTTACAGAGAACGTCTGAAACAGAATTATGAATACTTAGATAATCTTTTGAGTAGTCAAGATATTAGCTGGGGTGTTGTCTCGAAGCTTTTATGTGGCAATGAAATTTATTTGCGCGAGTTGCTCGATATGGGCGTTACCGAAATTATGGACTCTCGCATCAGTAACCTCAAAATAATCAAAGAAATGAACCCCGAAGTGCGTACGGGCTATATCAAGCCGCCGGCTAAAGGCGCGATTCCCGATGTAGTTCGCTATGCTGATGTAAGTTTTAACTCCGAGCTCGACACGATTAAACTGCTTTCCGAGGAAGCACAAAGGCAAGACAAAGTGCATCGTGTGATTATTATGATAGAAATGGGCGATTTGCGCGAGGGCGTAATGCGCGATGATTTAGTAGATTTTTATGCTCAAATTTTCGAGCAGCCCAATATTGAAGTTGCAGGCTTAGGAACGAACCTCAACTGCTTGCATGGGGTCATGCCGTCTGAGGATAAGCTCATTCAGCTATGCCTTTATAAGCAAATTATAGAGCTTAAGTTCAAACGAGATATTCCGCTCATTTCTGCTGGTACGAGTGTAGTGCTTCCGCTTATTTATCGTAAAATTATTCCTAAGGAAATCAATCATTTTCGCATCGGCGAGACGCTCTTTTTTGGTACAAATCTTTTTGATAATACGATTATAGAGGGTATGAATGGCGATGTACTCGAGCTTTTTGCAGAAGTCATTGAGGTGAGCAAAAAGCCCGTAGTTCCTATGGGCGAGATGGCTGCTAATCCGAGTGGGGAGGTTTTTGTCGTCGATGAAGAAGACTACGGACGCACTTCTCACCGCGCCATTATTGATATAGGACTTTTAGATATTAAGCCCGAGTTTTTGATTCCTAAAGATGAAAATCTTGAAGTTGTGGGTGCAAGTTCGGATATGCTGGTCATAGATTTGAAGGATAATCCGAATCAGGTAAAAGTAGGCGATGTTATTTCCTTTAACCTCAAATATATGGGTGCGCTCTCGATTTTCAACTCCAATTATATCGAAAAGCGCATTGTGTAGCATTATGCAAAATAGGCTAAATCAATTTTTTTAACAAAAAACTTGATTTTTAAGGATATCATTACAATTATTTTTTTGTTTATTTGGGATAAAATTACTCCTCGCTATGTGCGAGCCATATTTTTTGTTTCAATAATTAGATTCATCAACACCTAAATTAAAAGTTATGATTTTTAGTCCTAGTGGAATAGTACTGATGGTTGTCATTATGGGTGCAAGCTGGATAGTCCAGTATATGCTCAAAAGCCGTTTCAAGAAATTTGCAGAAACGCCCCTTGCCTCTAATATGTCTGGCGCTGAGGTTGTGCAAGATATGCTTGCCGCACACAATATAAATACGGTGCGCATTACTTGCATACCAGGTCAGCTCACGGATCATTACGACCCTTCAAATTTAAGTATTAATTTGAGCGAAGATGTGTATCATGGGCGCAATGCCGCCGCTGCCGCAGTAGCCGCACATGAGTGCGGGCATGCCATTCAGCACGCACAAGATTATAGCTATTTGCAACTCCGTTCGAAATTAGTGCCCGTAGTAAACTTTGCTTCTCAATGGATAACTTGGGTACTTATCGGAGGTATTTTTCTTTTAGAATTTACGCCACTGCCTCTTATTATAGGTATTGTACTTTTTGCAATGACAACGATCTTTAGCTTCGTAACGCTACCCGTAGAGTTTGATGCAAGCAATCGTGCATTAGCTTGGATAAAAGATAGCAGGGTCGTAAATCAGCAAGAATATGCTATGGCAAAAAGCGCACTTTGGTGGGCGGCTATGACTTATGTAGTTGCTGCAATCGCCTCTTTGGCTACGTTGCTTTACTATGTTAGCATTCTTTTAGGGCGCAGGGATTAGCAACGCAAAGCTCCCTAAAAAGACTTTATAAGCGTTTGCTTATCAATTTTTAAGGGTGTCGTCAAGTTGGTAAATCGACTTAGGTAGTATCAGAACTTATAGAAATAACATTTCTGACAGAAATGTTATTTCGGAGCTAATTTAGCAAAGTTGTCGTACGCCCATTTTTAAGCAAAGAAAATTGATTGATAATTTTTTTCTTTGCTTAATTTTTTCTATCTTAACGGCTGAAAGGCATAAACGAGATGTTTCTCAAAAGGATACCCACATCTCCTACGTTTCTGTTATAAACAAAATTTAATAGGCAACTTTTAAAACCAAGATATATATTATGAAAATCGGTGTATTACTTTCTGGCTGCGGGGTCTATGATGGCTCTGAAATTCATGAGGCTGTGCTCACTTTGCTTGCTTTAGAGCAAGAAGGGGCAGAGGTTGTGTGTATTGCGCCTGATATTGAGCAGCATCACGTTATCAATCACGTTACAGGTGAGCCGATGCAAGAGACACGCAATGTTTTTGTCGAAGCCGCTCGAATTGCAAGAGGCGAAATTACAAAACTTGCTGATATAAAAGAATCAGATTTAGACGGATTAGTACTACCAGGCGGTTTTGGTGTAGCCAAAAATTTTACTAAATGGGCTTTTGAAGGCCCCCAAGGTAGCATTGATGAAGGTGTAGCCAATCTTATCAAAGAAATGGTCAGGCATCGTAAGCCCGTCGCTGCCCTTTGTATGGCACCCACTACGCTTGCTAAAGCCTTAGAAGGTACAAAAGGTGATAAAATCAAATTGACAGTAGGCAATATCGAAGAAAAATCGCCCTACGAAATAGATGCTATTAGTCAGGGTATCAATGCCACAGGGGCAGAAGCCATTATGTGTGGCAAAGAAGAAATTGTTGTAGATGACTTGCATAATATCATCACTACGCCTTGCTATATGATGGAAAACTCCGTCGCTGGTACATACGAAGGCATTAGAAAAGCCGTAGCTAAACTCACGGAATTAGTAGCTTTGCACGCAGAGAGTTAAGCCATTTGCTATTGCAAATCATACCACAGATGATATAGTAAAATGGGCTTAGTAATAACATTTCTCAAAAAAATGTTATTGATGGCGGTAGTGCATAACAAGTAATGCTTAGAACTAACAGTTCTTTGAGAACTGTTAGTTTTGAAAGACTTTGAGCATTACATCTTTAAGACTACCGTGAATGTCTAATAGTATGATTGCAAAGATAAAATCTTTATCATCATCATACGGCGGAATTGAGCATGCGCCAGTCTATTGCTAAGCAGTATTTGACTCGCATCTTATCACATATTTATGCTAAAGCACAAAGCCACCCATAGGTTTTGTGCTTTGTTTGTTTACTAACCCCTCTTTATTTTGCATCATACAACTATAGATTTTTCCATAGCGCGTAGGGTTTGCAAACCCCACGCGCTATGGAAAAATGAGCTTAGATATGGCTGGCAGATATACAGTAGTATGATTTTGCATAAAGGAAAACCTTAGTAATCTTTAAAATTATAGACTTTTTTTCTTAAATTTGTAGTAGTTGTAGCCGTTTGCCTTTGCCAAAGGTAAGATCATCATTTTATAAAAATAATATGCCTGACAAATTTGCTGTTATCGGACTTGGTCATTTTGGATATGCTGTAGCACGCAACTTAGCACAAAGAGGTGCCGAGGTGTTGGCAATAGATAGAGACATCGAACGTGTAGAAGCTATTAAAGACGATGTAGCCTATGCTGTAGCCTTAGATGCTACCGACAGAAAAGCGATCAGTACGCAAAATTTAATTGATATGGACGCTGTGCTTATCGCTATTGGTGAGAATATCGAGGGCTTACTGCTCACGACCGTTCAATTGCTGGAGCTCAATGTCAAGCGTATCATTGCTCGTGCTATGAATGACCAGCAACGCCTGATTCTCAATAAATTGGGAGTATCAGAAGTACTCTCGCCCGAAGATGAAGTCGGTAAGCTCGTTGCTGAAATGCTACTCAATCCGAATATGAAAGCCTTTTTGCCACTGCCTGATGAATATTCTATCAGCGAAATTCAAGTACCGCGCCGTTTAATTAACCGAAGTATTGCGCAGGCTAAGTTTATAGAAAACTATGAAATAGACCTTATTGCCATCAAAAGAGTATATACAGAAAATCAAAATAATGGCGAAGTAAAGCAAGTAGAGCACCTACTCAACCGCCCTGGACAAGATATTGTACTCGAGCACTCTGATATGCTGATTGTAATGGGTAAGGTTTATAATTTAGAAAAACTTGTAGAGCTTAATCGTTAAAACAGAAGCCATTAAAAAAACATGAAGAGTTCAAAATAAAATTTCTTTAAGACATGTTAGTTCTAAGCCCATTTTTTCATAGCGTAGGGTTTGCAAACCCCACACTATGAAAAAATATATAGTCGTTATGAGTCCAGATACCTGACATTGATTGGGTGCAATTCATATTTGTGCGCCTGTAGTAACGAAGTTCCAGCTATAATGAAGTCGTTTTAGCAACTTGACTGACGTAGAGCCGAGAAATCTTATATTGAACTCCGAAACGCAAAAATGCCTATTACTCATCTTTAAAACATAATTTTCTTGAAGTTCGAACATACACACACCGACCCTAAAAGCAAGGCGCGTGCTGGGGAAATTACCACTGACCACGGCACTATCGAAACACCTATTTTTATGCCCGTAGGTACGCTCGGGACTGTTAAAGCCATACATACACGTGAGCTTGAGCAAGACATCAAAGCACAAATTATATTAGGCAATACCTACCATCTTTTCATACGTCCTGGTTTGGATATTCTGGAAGAGGCGGGGGGGCTCCACCGTTTTAATGGTTGGAATCGTCCTATATTGACAGATAGTGGTGGCTATCAAGTCTATTCCTTAGGTGAAAATCGTAAAATTACAGAAGAGGGTGTGCAGTTTCGTTCCCACCACGATGGGGCAAAATTATATTTTACGCCCGAGAATGTAATGGATATGCAGCGCAGTATTGGGGCGGATATTATTATGGCATTTGATGAATGCCCGCCTTATCCTTGCGATTATGAGTATGCCAAAAATTCTATGGAGCTTACTCATCGCTGGCTCGCCCGTTGCGTCGAGCGTTTTGATAATACAGAAGCCAAATATGGCTATAGCCAAACGCTTTTTCCTATTGTACAGGGCAGTGTGTACGATGATTTGCGGCAAGCCTCTGCTGAAAAAATTGCTTCTTTTGAGCGCGAAGGTAATGCTATTGGCGGGCTTTCCGTGGGCGAACCTACAGAGGAGATGTACAGACACACAGACTTAGTTTGTAATATTCTACCTGCTGATAAGCCACGCTATCTCATGGGAGTCGGCACACCTGCCAATTTGCTCGAGTGCATTGCCTTAGGTGTAGATATGTTTGACTGTGTGATGCCTACACGCAATGCACGCAATGGTATGATTTTTACTTGGAACGGACAGCTCAATATTCGCAATCAAAAATGGGAACGGGACTTCTCGCCCATAGATGCCCAAACAAAAGGTTATGCAGGGCAATTTTATAGCAAAGCCTATTTAAGGCATTTGCATAAATGCAATGAAATTTTAGGTTCTCAAATTGCTACTTTACAAAACCTTACATTCTACCTCGAGCTTGTAACAGAAGCCCGAAAGCATATCATAGCAGGTGATTTTGCCACGTGGAAAAATCAAACCCTGCCACAGATTAGCCAAAAATTATAATTTTTATCATACTACTGTACATTTTTACATAGCGTTGGCGTTTGCAAACCCCACGCTATGGAAAAATGCATAGTGATATGGGGTATTCCTTATAACTTTATGTATTTTTTTGTTCTAAATTTTGTACTATCTTTATACTATGAATACACTTCCTAAATCATTGCGCTTGTGTAGCCGTAAGCTCATAGATAGTATTTTCAAAGAGGGGGCATCTGTATTTTCTTACCCTTTTAAAGTGCTATACCAAAAAAGTGATAAGGCAACAGAAGATACTGAGCCTTTGCAACGGCAGGTTTTGATTAGCGTACCTAAACGGTATCGCAAAAAAGCCGTAGATAGAAATCGTATAAAAAGACAAATAAAGGAAATCTATCGTTTACATCACAAAGATTTTTTAAAACCGCACAAAAACATCAAACATATAGCTATTATTTTTGTAGGCAAAGATAATTTTGAGTATGCTACTTTACACCGCAATTTGCATAAGGCTATAAAAAAAATTCCGTTGTAAAATTATATTGATTTTTTTGTAACAAAACTAAACTAATTTGCATAAATATACGTATATTAACATAAGTTGTCTGAGCATTTACTGACTTAACGCAAAGTGTATCATGAGTTGTTTGCATTTTAATCGGTATTATAACGCCTCTACCCCCTACAAACCAAAGTAGGTAATTTTGAAATGTACTCATTAAATAAACTTAGCATAACTTTGTTAGCGACACAACTATATCATTTTTGCATCAAAATTTACATCACAAATATAGATAATCAATATCATGAGGAAAAAAATCATTATAGCAAGTAGCGGCATTCTACTATTCTTTTTCGTGCTTACTTCTTTTGATACAACAGAAAAGTATTTTGAAATTGCACGCAATCTCGATATCTTTGCTACACTTTACAAAGAAATCAACACCTATTACGTTGATGAAGTCAATCCAAGTAAGGTCATGGAAACGGGCATTACTGCTATGCTTGCCGAGTTAGACCCTTATACAAACTACATTCCAGAGGATAGAATTGAAGATTATCGCAGTTCTATGACAGGGCAATACGGCGGCATTGGTGCAAATATCAAAACACAAAATGGAAAAGTGTTTGTAGCTATGCCTTTTGAAGGATATGCAGCCCATAAAGCAGGCTTGCAAGTCGGCGATCAGATTATGGCTATTGATGGCGTAGATGTTACGCCCGATAATGCCGAAGAGATTACACGTCTTTTGCGCGGGCAAGCCAATTCTGATGTAGTGCTAAAAATCAAAAGATACGGCAAAACAAATTTGCTTGATATCCCCGTAAAACGCCAACAAATTCAACTTAGAAATGTACCTTATTATGGTATGGTAACTGAAAATGTAGGGCTTATTCAGCTTACAGACTTTACAAGAGATGCGGGCAAAGAAGTTAGAGACGCACTCAAATCACTTAAAGAAGAAGGTGCTGAAAAAATAATCTTGGATTTGAGAGGCAATCCTGGCGGCTTACTCACCGAAGCTGTAAATGTTTCTAATGTATTCGTACCGAAAGGACGAGATATTGTAAGCACCAAAGGACGCATTGCCGAGTGGAACAAAATTTATAAATCCTTAGATGACCCCTTTGATGAAGAAATACCTATGGCGGTGCTTATAAGCAGTGGAAGTGCCTCAGCTTCTGAAATTGTAGCTGGTGTAATTCAAGACTACGATAGGGGGCTTCTCATCGGTGAAAATACTTTTGGTAAAGGATTAGTGCAATCTACACGCTCTCTTTCTTACAACTCCAAACTCAAAGTAACAGTTGCAAAATACTATATCCCAAGCGGGCGTTGCATTCAAGCTATAGATTATTCGCATCGCAATGATGATGGTAGCGTAGGGCGCATTCCAGATTCCCTACGTGTGCCTTTCAAAACACGTAACGGACGATTAGTATATGACGGGGGCGGTGTACGCCCTGATGTAGAGGTTGAACACCCCGCGCCCCCTCCTATTTTGAGAAGCTTGCTTAACAAAGGCTGGATTTTTGATTTTGCAAATAAATACCACGCCGAGCACGAAACAATTCCCAATGCAAAAAACTTCAAACTGAGCGATGCTGAGTACAACGAGTTTAAAGCATGGCTCAAAGATAAAGATTATGACTATACCACCAAAGTCGAAAAAATGATTCGCGAACTGCGCGAAACTGCAAAAGATGAAGCCTATTATGAAGCACTCAAAGGTCAAATTAACGCCCTTGAGCAAGGTGCATCACATAGCAAAGAAGCAGATTTAAACAGCTTTAAAATCCAGATTAAAGAAGCATTAGAATCTGAAATTGCTTCAAGATATTACTTGCAAAAAGGTGCAATAGAAGCCTCTTTTGACGACGACCACGATGTGCTTGCTGCCATAGAAATTTTGAATGATAAAGAGCGTTATGCTAAGCTTATTAAGCCATAAGCCCCTAACTATTAAAGTAAATTATCCCCTTATACAAAAAGCTCCAATCTCAAAGAGAATTGGAGCTTTTTTGAGCATAACCTATTTTTCACGAACATGCCTTATATAATAGTAGTTATTACCGATCATATCATTAGATATTTTTCCATGACGTGAGGTTTGCCCCCCACGCTCACGCTATTGAAAAATAGGATTAGAAATAACATTTCTTTGAGACAGGTTATTTCTGGAAGGAGAATGTCCAGTAGGTAGTATGATTACCAATAAAACTGCAATAAATACTTATCGGCTATAATTTGGTGCTTCACGTGTGATAAATACATCATGTGGGTGACTCTCCCGCATGCCGGCATTTGTAATTTTGACAAATTTAGCTTCTTGCAGTTCTGGAATGTCTTTAGCACCACAATACCCCATACCAGCTTTTAAGCCCCCCGTAATTTGATACAAGACTTCTTCAGTTTTGCCTTTATACGGGACTCTCCCTGTGATACCTTCAGGTACGAGTTTTTTAATATCGTCCTCTGTATCTTGGAAATAACGGTCTTTCGAACCGTCTTCCATAGCCTCAAGTGAGCCCATGCCACGATAATACTTAAATTTACGCCCTTCATAAATAATCATTTCGCCTGGTGCTTCGTCCGTACCAGCAAAAAGAGAACCTATCATAACCGTATTGGCACCCGCAGCAATGGCTTTGACAACATCACCTGAAAAACGAATCCCGCCATCAGCAATAATGCAAACTCCAGTGCCTTTAAGTGCTTTAGCCGCTTCATAAACAGCAGAAAGCTGTGGCATACCAATACCAGCTACAATGCGCGTCGTACAAATACTACCTGGCCCTACACCTACTTTTACCGCATCAGCACCAGCCTCCGCTAATGCCTTAGCAGCCTCGCCAGTCGCAATATTGCCCACAATAACTTGCAAATCAGGATACTTAGCTTTTACTTCTTTGAGCTTATCTATAACGCCCTTAGAGTGCCCATGGGCTGTGTCTATAGTAATAATATCAACTCCAGCCTCGTACAAAGCAGTAACCCGCTCAAGCGTATCGGCTGTAACGCCTACGGCAGCACCGACACGCAAACGCCCGTAGTCATCTTTACAAGCATTCGGACGGTCTCTCTTTTTGAGAATATCTTTGTAAGTAATTAGCCCTACAAGTTTGTGTTTTTTGTTGGTAATAGGCAATTTTTCTATTTTGTACTCTCTCAGAATATCCTCTGCACGAGCCAAGCCTACACCCTCGGGCGCTGTGATTAAATTTTCCTTAGTCATCAGCACAGATACTGGACGGGTTAAGTCTTTTTGAAAGCGCAAATCTCGGTTAGTAATGATACCAATAAGCGTTCCTTGCTCATCAATAACAGGGATACCTCCAATCTTAAACTCTGACATGAGACGGTTCGCATCAGCAAGTGTAGCCTCTGGTTTTAGTGTAATGGGGTCTAAAATCATACCGCTTTCAGAGCGTTTTACACGCCTCACCTGCTCGGCTTGCTTTTGAATAGACATATTTTTGTGAATAAAACCCAAACCACCTTCACGAGCAAGCACAATAGCCATATCGGATTCCGTAACGGTATCCATAGCAGCGGCGAGCACTGGAATGTTAAGTTGGATTTTTTGCGTCAGAAAAGTAGAGGTTTCTGTATCACGTGGAAGTACCTCAGAATATCCGGGTACGAGAAGCACGTCATCATAAGTGAGCGCTTCGAAGAGAAATTTTGAAGAATCTATGGACATGGCAAACAAAAATTTACATGGTTTTATTTGCAGCACAAAATTAGCAAATATTTTTGAAAAGAAAAACTATAGCCATAGTTATTTATGCAAACTATAGGTTTTAAATTTTTAACTCAAATATTTACCTATTAAAGTTTTGCAATCTACGTAGAATCTTACTTCCCCCTATATCAATAAAAAATAAAAGCATAGATAAGCCAAAACTCTTAAATAGCTTAAAAAAACAAGTTTTGGAATAGTTGTAATAAAAATACGCACTATAGGCAGGGCTTATTTATGCGTATCTATACTTATTTATACATCAATTTATAATGTATTTGCGTAGCTACTTAACATTTTACTTGCTTTTTTCGTAATAATATTGTATTTTTAGCATAAATCTAATTTGTTTAGACCTTATATTAGAAAAGACATGAAAAAATCATACATTGTAAGTACGCTTATCGTTAGCATAGCCTTATTTTTTTATAGTAGCACTGCTATAGCTCAATCCGATACGCCCAATGCCACTTGGTGGGCAAGTTTGGATAGTTATTGGAAAGGATTTTTTGCCGAAAAGGCAAACCTACCTAAAAACGCCACGCCCACAGCCGCAGCCTTTGAGCAAATCGCTGCTATCAAAGAAATAGACTGCTCCAATGCAGGCGTAAGAACACTTGCACCTTTAAGCGCACTCAAAAATTTAGAAGTACTTTGGTGCGACCAAAATGATGGTATAAATGACCTCTCCGCTTTAAGCGAACTGCCGAACCTTCGCAAAATAGAATGCTCCGAAACGCGTATTAGTTCGCTCGAGCCTTTGCGTAATGTCAAGAGTTTGAAAAGCCTCGAATGCCGAAAAACAAATATAACAAACCTCGGCCCCTTAGCAGGTTTAAGAAAATTAGAAACCTTAGACATTACGGATACAAAAGTAAGCTCACTTTATCCACTCAAATACGTCAAATCCCTCGAAGTACTTTATCTGGCACGCACGAATGTCAGCTCTTTAGACCCTCTTAAAGAACTGACTGCACTCACAGAGCTTACCTTTTCTGAAACAAAAGTTAGTTCGGTAGAGCCTTTATCTAAACTCTCCAATCTAAGAGAAATTGTTTTTGCCAAAACTGCGGTAAGCAAAATTACACCCATTAAAGGCAATAACTTAATAATTTTGTACGCAGAAGACTCTCCACTTAATAGCAAAGATGTAGCTACTTTTAAAAGCAAGTATCCCGATTGTGAAGTCTTTTATAGCGGTATCTAAAAAATAGGTTTGGCACACGGGTGTAGCACCCTTTAGAACTAACAGTTTTCAAAACACTGTTAGTTCTAAGCCGATTTTTTCAAAGGTCAGGCTATAGAAAAATCTATGGTCGCATGGTTCTAAATTTATATCTGACTTTCCGCACCCCTGTTTTATTTTTTATTTATTTATTAAAAAACTGATAATCAATTGCTTAATAAATAAGGACTTCTCAAGACAGTATTAAATATTGGGTAGCAATTGCTGAATTCTTCATGATTGATAGCTACAAT
>JAFIER010000209.1 GCA_020832465.1 Bernardetiaceae bacterium | reverse complement strand
CATCAATCTTTAAACTATTTAACCCCAGCACAAGTTTACTTAAAAAATCAAGAAATTGGGTAATACTAACAATAAAAAAGCAGTAAATTCTTTACACCTTAGTTTTACTGCTTTTTGGTACTAAGTATGGGGTACACTTTAGAAGGAACTTCATAAGTTGTAAGTAACTGGTTACTTGCCAATATCTGCTCTCCTTTTTTATAGACACATCTAACCTCTGGATCGCCATCACAATCAACTCGCACTCTCTTTATTTTAAGAACACCCAGGTCGATTGTAATTTCAGTATAACCAATAACATTTCCTCTTCTTCTAAACAAAGAAGGAGCAATCTCAGACTTACTGGTTTGTGTACTGTCTGTTACTTGAGTAGCAGGATTCTTTTTTTCACTACCTCCAGGAAGCCCACTCGCCTCAACTGAACTAAAAGAAAAAAGCACAAATGCTATTGCCACAAAGGCAAATTTAAAAAGATTTTGCATAATAACAAAAATTTTAGATATAAAAAAAATAAAAAAGATTAATTCAAACAAATGCCTTATAAAATCCTGTCCGTCCGCTACACTTATTTATAAATGCTTTGTCTAAATGTTATGATACAAATATAGGTAATTTAAAAACAAAAATGCAACTGTTTGTTTTAATGTTCTTTTACTTTTATATGCGTTTAAAGCCTTTAAATAAGGTTTTAGTTTTTTAGAGACGCGAATAGGTGTTTAAATCAAGTTTTTATTGGTATGTAATAAAAACGATAAAATATTTAATTTTTTGATTATGAAGGCTGTCTGTGGCTTATATAGGCAGAGAGATAGGAATATTTTACACAAAAAAGATTAAGTTTTTAAAATGTAAAATTAGCACTCACATTTCTTTGAGACATGTGAGTGCTGAGTTATTTGAAACAGCCTAAAGGCTATTCTACAGCAAAAAAGCGATAAGATTCATATCAAAAATCTTATCGCTTTTTTTTGTTCAACCATCGGGAGGGTCTTCGACCACTGCCGAAGGTTAGTTGTGCGGTTTTGAGGAATCGCTTCTGTCAGTTCTGAGGAACAGACGGCACAGAAAAGCTACTTTTCAAAGAGTAGGGGAATAAAACCTATACGCATAAAGCCGTCTGTATTTTTGTACAGAAAAGTACGTGGACTAAAAAACTGTTTTATAAAAGTATCCTCTGGAAGGTTTATAGCTTCGTAGGGAATATGGATAAGCACTTTGCCACTATTACGCTCAAATATTAGTATATAGTTGTTTTTTTCAGATGTTTGAATATTATCATCTTTAGGATATAGCTTACCTCTTCTATAAGACACCGATACCAAATTGTCTGTTACATGGATTTTGCTTATTGAATTATTGTAGTTTTGTTCTTCTACATCGTTTACCGATAAAGTATCAGAATTTGGTTTCAATGTAGGAATTTGAATTTTTTCTCCTGTTTCTATATGTGTAATTTCTGTTTCTAATGAAAACATACGATAAGGTCCTGAATGACGTATATCTGCAAAGTTATAGCCTAACTGTCTATTAAAATGACGCTTTGGATACTGGAAAGAATCAGCAGGCACATCAAAAGTATAATTTTGCTCATCAATGGTAAAACGTGCGTATGTTTCATGCGGTGGAGTTGGTCTTTCTTTTCGGGGCTTAAATATACCCACCCAAATGTTGTTTTTATTATCAATATGAAGAGGGGCATAAGTATCTACATCCCAGCCTATTTCCCCTAAACCATTAGGTACACTACTATAAGGTAGAATTTTCGCATTTTTTTTTATGACTAATAATACAAAGTTAGACTCTACACTAATTTTTAAATCTGCATCTGCTTCTCCGCCTCTTGTAGCGTAAGAGAGCGTTCTAGCATTAAACAAAGCATATAAATTTTCATTATAGCAAGTCATTGTTGTTATAGCATTGGGGTAGTTTTTAAAAAAATCTATATCTATATAACGCTCTCCTAATGTGCCATCCTTATATTTTAAGTTAGCGGTATCAAAATCACTAAACCTATTCATCGTATGACTATTTGCTAGATTGCTGTCTAATACAAAATAAATATTTTTCAACAATTCTCTATCTTCTAAGTTGAGTACGGTCGTGGTGTCGTTATAAAAGTAGGTAAGTTCGTTACTGTACGCATTATAACTATAAGCTGTGGTGTCATCACCAAATGCAAATTTGTATCCCGACATACTAAAATCTTCCTTCCAAAAAGAAGTGGGGATTTGAGAAATAACTTGTTCATACTCTTGAAGTAAAGGCAAATAACTGCCAAAGTTTTTCACATCACCAGAAGCTAATTCTTGGTTTTGGGCAGCGTCCCAAATATGGAACGTAGATTGAGGATTATCAGAGAGTGCATCAGTCAGCGAATCGGAATAAATAATTTCTGCATCTGCATAACGCTCAGAGATACTTTTTAAATCTTTTAGTAAATAACCATACTCTCGCTTTTTAGATTCTTGTAAAATCAAAGTCGTTGGAACGACAAAACCTGCTTTTTGCATATCCTTGAAATAAGTGTACATGCCTACACTACACTGTACACAGTCTCGCAAGCTCAAACGAAAATAAAGTTGAAGGTGCGGATAAGGACTCTCATGTTTTTCTTTTACAGCGGCACTTGCTGTTTGTGCTGAACCTACAGTAGGCATCAGTAGTAGCAGAATAAGCCAAAAGCTTACAAATTTTTTCATTGTCGTATGGTGCTTTAAGTTTAAGAAAGATTTGATAAAAAAGCTAAGCCAAGTAGGATTAGCTACTTGACTTAGCAACTGAAGTTACGCATATAGCATCAAAACAGTCTAAAAATAACATTTCTTCGAGAAATGTTATTTTTCAACATACTGATAATCAATAACTAACAGTTTTCAAAAAACTGTTAGTTATGAAACTGCGTAACTCCAGTTAGCAAAAAGAATTACAATGAATTAGTTAGCATTTGGCACTAAGAATGTAACTTTGTAAAGTCTGAATGGCTGACCATTTACCATAGAAACATTTAGCTCTATTACAGCATCCACATTTTCATACGTCTTTTCACCAAATTCACCGGGCTGAGATGTTACGGTTCCGGCAGCTCCATCACGAGAGTAACAAACCCCATCATCTCCCAAGCAACCAAGAATTACATCACCAGTTCGATCGTCTTGTTCAACTCGAGTTAGTCGACCAGGGGCATCGTAAGCAGTAGGCTTTATAACCTTAGACGACTTTTCGCCCTCACCACCTCCAGAAAGCCCACTCGCCTCAACTGAACCAAAAGAAAAAAGCATAAATGCAATTGCTACAAAGGCAAATTTAAATAAATTTTGCATAAAAATAAAATTTTAAGAGTGAAAATTTGAAAAAAGCTAACTTAAAAACTCTTACTTTTTGAGTTGTTGATTAGCAAACATTCAAACAAACAAAGAACTGCCTGCGCACAACAATTTTTTATAAATGCTTTGTCTAAATGTTATGATGCAAATA
>JAFIER010000208.1 GCA_020832465.1 Bernardetiaceae bacterium | reverse complement strand
GTTGTATCATAAGCATCATAGCAATCATAAGAATCATTGACCAAAGTACGCTACGGTTCGTTTTTGAGCGGTGTTAGTTTTTTTAGCTGATGATTTTTATGATGTTTAAGATTTTCAGGATTTGATTTTTAGTTGTATCATAAGCATCATAGCAATCATAAGAATCATTGACAAAAAAAGGTAAATTGTCAGAATTTTGATTTTACACAAAAAAATAGCAACTTTGTAAGTTATTAGTATCACAAAAGAAAAAACTCGAACAATACAGATATAAAACTCCGATATGGGACAAATTCAAATTACGCTGCCTGATGGTTCGCAACGAGCGTATGAAGCGGGCGTTACAAGTTTAGAAGTGGCTCAAAGCATTAGCGAAGGGCTGATGCGCAATGTACTTGCCGCCAAAGTTGATGGTGAAATCTGGGACGCTACTCGCCCACTCAAAGCTGATTGCCAATTGCAACTCCTCACGTGGAATGACGCAAATGGGCAAATGGCTTTTTGGCACTCTTCGGCACATTTGATGGCAGAGGCTATTGAGGCACTTTATCCGGGTGCAAAATTCGCTATCGGACCGCCCATCGAAAATGGCTTTTATTACGATATAGACTTCGGCGACCGCAGTTTTTCTTCTGATGATTTGCCCAAAATCGAGAAAAAAATGAAGGAGCTCGCCAAGCAAAAAAATGCTTACGAGCGCATAGAGATGCCCAAGAGCGAAGCCGTAGCCTATTTTGAAGAAAAAGGCGACCCCTACAAACTCGAGCTCCTCGAGGATTTAGCCGATGGTAGCATCACATTCTACAAACAAGGTGCGTTTACAGACCTTTGTCGTGGACCGCACATTCCGCATACGGGCTTTATCAAATCCGTTAAGTTGCTCAATGTAGCGGGTGCTTATTGGCGTGGCGACGAAAACCGCCAACAGCTTACACGTATCTACGGCATTACATTTCCGAAGGAAAAAGAGCTCAAAGAATATTTGGAACGCCTCGAAGAGGCTAAAAAACGAGACCACCGCAAAATCGGTAAAGAAATGGAACTCTTTACCTTTTCTGAAAAGGTCGGTAAGGGTCTGCCACTTTGGTTGCCCAAGGGTGCGGTATTGCGTGAACGCCTCACAGAGTTTATGCGCAAGGCGCAGGTGCGTGCCAATTATGAGCCTGTAGTTTCGCCACATATCGGTGGCAAGGAATTGTACGTAACTTCGGGTCATTATGCCAAATACGGTGAGGATTCGTTTCAGCCTATCAATACGCCTGAGGAGGGTGAGGAGTTTTTGCTCAAGCCTATGAACTGCCCTCATCATTGCGAGATGTACAAAGCCAAACCGCATTCTTATAAAGAATTACCGATTCGCTTTGCGGAGTTTGGCACGGTGTATCGCTATGAGCAAAGTGGCGAGTTGCACGGACTCACTCGGGTGCGTGGCTTTACACAAGACGATGCCCATATTTTTTGCCGTCCCGACCAAGTGAAGGAGGAGTTTATTGCGGTAATTGATTTGGTGATGTACGTATTCGAGACGCTTGGTTTCCACGATTATACGGCTCAAATTTCGCTTCGCGACCCCAAAAAGCCCGAGAAATACATCGGCACAGACGAAAATTGGGAGCGCGCCGAAGCAGCTATACAGGAGGCTTCTGCCGAAAAAGGACTTAAAACGGTCGTAGAGTATGGCGAGGCTGCCTTTTACGGACCTAAGCTCGATTTTATGGTACGTGATGCCATTGGTAGAAAATGGCAACTCGGTACGATTCAAGTAGATTACAGCTTGCCCGAACGCTTCGAGCTCGAGTATGTTGGTTCTGATAATCAAAAGCATCGCCCTGTGATGATTCACCGTGCGCCTTTTGGTTCGCTCGAGCGTTTTATTGCAATTTTGATAGAAAACACAGCGGGTAAGTTTCCGCTTTGGCTTGCGCCAGAGCAGTTTGCTATTTTGCCTATTTCGGATAAGTACAACGACTACGCTAAGGAAATATTGAGCGAGCTCAAGGTCGAGGATATTCGCGGCTACCTCGATGATAGAAGCGAAAAAATTGGTAAAAAAATCCGTGATGCCGAGATTGCGCTTGTGCCTTATATGCTCATTATCGGTGAGAAAGAAGCCGAAGCGGGTACAATTTCTATTCGCAAAAAAGGCGAAGGCGATTTGGGTACAAAAACAGTAGAGGAGTTTATCGCTTTTTTCAAAGCTATTGTGAAGGAGGAGTTGGGCACTCAGAAGGTGTAATATAGCAAGCATCAATTTTAGAAATAACATTTCTGATAGAAATGTTATTTCTAAATTTTTTTAGGTATATTGGGGGGGAGAGTAAAAACACTATATACTTAGCGATATGAGAAATCAGTTTTTTTTTCAGATTGAGGTTTTAAAGGGGCAGATAAATCTTGCCAATGAATTAGTAGATTATTCTATTGCGCATCACCCAGTTCAAGATATTTTTGCCAAAGACCCTGACGGACTCAAACGACAGCGAGAATTTAGGTTTACGGGCACTTTAGGAGAAATTGTTTTTGCAGATGCTTATCATTTGCCAAGACCTACACGCTCTTTTGGTGCTATTGATGGGCAAGATTTCGGACAAGATTTTTTGCTATCCGTAAATGGCAGTGAGAAGTCGTTAGATATAAAATCTATGGCGAGAAAAAATAATCACTTCCGCACAAATTATGTGCTTAATATCCCTGCCTATCAAATGAAAAGAAAACATATCGTTACAGATTATTATTTTTGCATCAGCATACATCAAAATGATAATCACTATATTGCATCTTTTTTGGGTTATGTTTCCAAAAAAGAGATTGAAAATGGAAAAGTTGGTGTACTCTATAAAGCAGGTACACGAAGAATAAAAGATAATGGCGGGAGTTTTGTATTTCAAAGAGATACTTATGAAGTTGATTTTAAGGATATTACATCGCCTTTGCTCACTTCAAGCATACAAAAAATGAGGGGTTATAAACAAAAAACATTGCTTCAACCTTATAAAAAATAAAAACGAATGGCATCGCTGACAAAAATTTATGATAATCAAAAACTTTTTGGGCAGGTTTATACGCCCCGCTTTGTAGTAGAAAAAATCTTGAAAGATATTGGTTTTGATACAGTGAATCGCATCGTAGGGAAAACAATTTTAGACCCTTCCTGTGGCGATGGGCGATTCTTAACCGTAGTGGCAGAAAAAATAATTGAATGCTCGGCAGTAGAAAATTTACAAGAAAATTTAGAAAAAATTTATGGTTGGGATATTGATGCGCAGGCAGTAACTTACTGCATTGAAAATTTAAATGCACTGATAAAACCATTTGATATTCAAGTGAATTGGAATATTCAGGTGTGTAATTCACTGAAAAAAATTACGGATTCAAATTGTCAAAAGTTTGATTTTATTGTAGGCAACCCTCCTTATATTCGGATTCAGCATCTGGAAGAATCTGAAAGAATATTCATTCAAAATTTTTATAAATTTTGTAAAAGTGGCTCTACTGATGCTTATATTGCATTTTATGAATTATGTAATTTTTTATTAGCAGCCGGTGGAGTTTGTAGTTTGATTACGCCCAATACCTTTTTTTATAGCGAAACGGCAAAATTTATGCGCGCTTATTTTACCGATAAAAAAAATATCATCAAAATCACAAACTATGGCGATATTCAACTTTTTGAAAATGCAACTACTTATAGCGCAATTACAATTTTTGGTAAAACCTCACAAGCGTTTTTCACTTTTGAGCAAGCCAAAACAGAAACAGATTTTGAAACAAGAAATATTGATTTTCAAGAAATTCAAAATCAATATATTTGGCAGTTAAGCGTCAGGATTCCTATCAAAACAGAAGGTGTAAAGTTGAAAGAAATTTGTGATATTCATGTAGGCATTACGACCCTTTGTGATAAAGCCTATATTTTTTCAGTACAAGATATTGAAAATGAGCCTGATTATGTACTAGCGGATACGCATTTTAAAGGCATAATAAAGTTAGAAAAAGCAATTTTGAAGCCCATTATTAAAGCCTCAAAACTAAAAAGAAGTTCAGATGAAATTACGAAATACATTTTGTTTCCCTATCAAAAGATAAACGATAAAAACAAAATCATTCCCGAGTCAAAATTAAAAAAAGATTTTCCTTTAGCTTATGCCTATCTTTTGAGTGTGAAAGATATATTAGATAAGCGAGACAATGGTAAAATCAACACTGTGGCTTGGTATGCCTTTGGTAGAAGTCAGGGCTTAGATACAAGTTTTGGAAAGAAAATTTTATTTTCACCAATGAATAACAAACCTAACTTTATTTTGGTAGAAAATGAAGATTGTACGTTCTATTCGGGCTATTGCATTAAGTATAGCGGGAGTTATGAGTTTTTATTATCAGAATTAAATTCACAGCGATTAGCTGATTTTATTGCTATTTCGAGTAGGGATTTTAGGGGAGGTTGGAAGGCTTATAATAAAAAAACATTAGGCGAGTTTGTGATAGATAAAGAAAAGGATAAAGATTTTCCAACAGAAAAAGGAACTTCATCACTTGATGTGCTAAGTTTTGATTTTAAAGGAAAGGAATAAAAATGATTAGAAATAACATTTCTCTGAGAAATGTTATTTCTAATCATTAAACGTGATAATCTATTTCTTTTTTGAATTTTGCGCATTTTCACAATAAGCCAAGAACTTAGCATAAAACTTCCCTTTTTGTAAAATGTCTTCACAACCGATAAGGATAAGTTGTTCGCGGGCACGGCTCAGTGCGACGTTGAGCTTTTTATCTACACTTTCGTCGGTATTAAAAGCCTGTAAAAATTGTAATTGATTAGTATAATTTGATGCCATAGAAATGATGATAATATCACGTTCGCTACCTTGAAAACGCTCCACAGTATCTATGGTAACGCTTTTTGCCCAATCCTGACCGTTGAGATGCTGGCGAATTTGTGCAATTTGTGCGCGATATGGCGTAATCACACCGACTGTGCGGTTGGCTTCAAAATCGCTGCCATATACATTTTTGATAGTGCAGAGAAGTGCTGCGACTTGTGCGGCTTCAGCATTATGGAATTTATGATATTTTTCACGTAATATAGGTTGGAAGAGCACTCTACCGGAGGCTAAAAACCTTTCGTAAGGGTCTTTAGATTCAGCCTTGAATCTGGTGAAGGCTTCGCTCTGACGTGCGCTACCTACCTCGAGGGTTTTATAAAACTCTCGGCTAATGAAGTTGGCAATATCTTTATGCGTACGAAACTGAACAGAGAGCATGCGAGAGACTTGTTTCCAGCCTTTTTCTTCGGCATTGAGTAGTAATCGCTCAAAAAGTGAAAGACTTAGGTCTTTGATGCCCGCTTCATTGAGTAGTTTGTCCTCTTTGATGGCGAACTTATGAGGCTGCGCCAAGACTGCGGGCAGCTGTTTTTCATCTCCAATGAGAATAAATTTCTTAAACTTCGGTAAGATCCCGCATAAATGAGGTTCTAAAAGCTGTGAGGCTTCATCTACAATGAGTATATCAGGCGTTTTGAGTTCTTCAAAAATGCGCAAATGACCGTAAAATGAAGCTACCGTAGAGACAAAAATACGATTATTGCTTACAGTATGTTTTAACTGCTCAAGACCGCCCGCTGCTTTCAAACTCGCTTCATAAAATTCTTCCCCTTCGTAAAGATTGCCTAAACGAATAAAATTATTACCGCAGACTTTCCTCACATTATGCGCAATCTCATCAGTAGCACGATTGGTGAATGCCAGAAGTACAATTACTTTTTTTGTATGCTCATAAAAATATTCTAACATATAACGGAGCATTTTTGAGGTCTTGCCTGTGCCGGGAGGTCCTTGTATGAGGAAATAATCTTGCGCTGATATAGCCAGGTTAAGAATTTCATTTTGCTCTTCGTTAAGTTCTGTAACTTCATATTTTTCTATTTGTGAATCAAATTGAGGTTCTTTTTTGCCGTAGAGCAATTC
>JAFIER010000203.1 GCA_020832465.1 Bernardetiaceae bacterium | reverse complement strand
TCCACAAGGTCAAAAATCTTTGTAAAACGACGACTATCGTCCATCATATAATGCTCATCTGCGTAGCAAGTGCCTGTAATGTTAAATTCTTTTCTCATAATTTCTTTTGGATTTTGAACAGCACACAAAGATAAGCATTTTTTGTCTGTTTGTCTGTCTGAATCAAGATTTACAAGATTTTAGGATTGACTTGATTGGCTTAATCCCTGACAATTTCCAAACCTCGGAAGTGGTCGAAGACCCTCCCGATGGTTGGGAAAAAACGACCCGCTTCGCGGGATATATAAATGAAGCATTTTTATCGATTAGCTTTTGGCGGCTTACGCTTGCGCCAAGCTAATCTCAAAAATGCTTATACTGGACTAAGGCAAAACACACAAACGGAAACCAAGGAGGCTGTCCCGATCCGTCGGGGTGTTGAAGTACCGAAGCGAGACTCGCGAGTCCCTCGCAAAGCTGCCCCAACCGCCGCCCCGAAAGACGCGGTTCGAGCCACTACCAGCCCCCGTAGGATTACGCTTACTATTTGATGTATAAGAACCGTACCAATCTTGACACCACTCCCATACATTGCCACTCATATCATAAAGACCCAATTCGTTGGCTTGCTTTTGAGCTACAGGATGCGTTTTTTTTCCTGACTTTTCATAACCATACCAAGCTACCTCATCGATATCATTAGAACCCGCATACTTATAACCTTTACTTTTATTTCCTCCTCGTGCAGAAAACTCCCACTCAGCCTCTGTAGGTAATCTAAAGGTTTTACCCGTAAGAGTATTAAGTTTTTCGATAAACGCTTTGCAATCATTCCAACTCACCTGCTCTACAGGGCAGTCGTCGCAATTTTTATTATAAGATGGATTCTCACCCATCACCGCTCGCCCTAGCTTTTGCGTTACTTCGGTCTGCCCTATGTAGTAATCCGATAAGGTTACTTCATGGGCTGGCTTTTCATTATCATAGCAATCGCTACCCTGCTCGGGGGTGCAGCCCATAGTAAAAGTGCCACCCTCCACAAAAATCATATCAAAAGATACGCCGTTGACGGTGATGGTTTCTATGGGGTCGTAGATTATATCATCAGCTGCATCGTCAAGAATAGGAGTGGTCTCCTCTTCAAAAGCTATTTCAGAGCTATTTTTATTGCCACTGAGTTGCACTACAGCAAAAATAATTGCTATCAATAGCAACAGCACTCCGCCACCTATCAAAGCGGGTTTGGTATAATTAGGAGTGGGTTTAGTCTGGGGGGGACTGGGAGATGTAGGCGAAGAAGGTGATTCTTCTTTTTTAGGAGTAGGCTCTTTGGCTTGCTCTACGTAGGGCACTTCGATAACCGTAGCCTCCTCGTCTTGAGGTGGGCTGCTTTGTTCGATAGTCGTAGCTTCCTGCACTACCCCACTTTCCGCATCAATCGCTTGCCAAAAGTCTTCTACACTTTGATAGCGTTCTTGATAGGGGAGCGACATGGCTTTCATCAATGCTCGGTCGAGGGCATCGGAAAGTTGTGGCTTGTGTGATTGTGGGGATTCTAAGGGTTCACCATATCTATCCACAGCAGCGATAGGCTTTTTGCCCGTAACCGCTCGGTAAATCGTAGCTGCTAAAGCATAAATATCAGTAAAAGGTCCACGGCGAGCGGTTTGGCTATACTGCTCGGGAGGGGAGTAGCCATCTGAACGAACAACAAGTGAGGATACTATGGTCTTATCCTCAATAAAATCGCGCGCAATACCAAAGTCTATCAATACAGGATTGCGGTTTGCATCGAGTAGAATATTTTGAGGCTTGATGTCCCGATGTATGACATTCTCGCGGTGCAATACCGACAATGCCGTAACAAGAGGAACAAAAAAATCCAAAGCCTCACCCTCACTAAGACTACCACCAGCACTTTTTAAAAACTCCTCGAGCGTACCACCAGGGATATAATCCATAACGAAGTAAGCCGTATTATTCTCCTCAAAAAATTTGCGCACATTCACAATGCTATCTACCTCATGAAAACGATAAAGCACACGTGCCTCCTCGATAAAAGATTTTTTGAGCTTAGCGAATAGCTCGGGGTTCAAACTGCCCGTCGTTACCGTAGTGCTGTTTTCACGAAAACAACCCGACATAAAAAACTCCTTAATCACAACCATTTCAGTGCGGTCAGCAAGTTTATCTATCGCATCGGCGAGATAAGTAATGCCGAAGCCTCCCTCCGCCAATTTTTGGCGTATGATATAGTCGCCATTATGTAAAAATTTGCCCTCGGGGAGCGTATGTTGATTTTGTGTTTGCATAAATTTTATTTGTTTTTTTGTCTGAATCATTTTGAAAACCACTCACAGGGTCTGCGACCACTGGTAGGGATTTCAAACCCAACTACAAGCGCACTAAAATTCTATCTAAATCAAATTTACCATATATCATTGGTGTTTGTCGTTCTTTGGTAAAATTTAACGTATTGGCACGAATATAACGATACAACTCGGCAATCGTGATACTGCCATTTTTATCAATATCTGCACTGCCTTTCATACCCTTAATCAGATAGTAGGTAAAAACGCCTTGCCTAATATTGACATTTTCTTGCGAAACTTCATAAGGCATAGAAGACATGAGCAATATCACGGCTGTATTTTCTACTAAATCTGCATGTGGCGAAGGCGTACTGCTATTATGGCTCAAAGAACCCGCATAGCAAGCATCAATCATACAGATTTTGGTGCGTGCTGTGCAATCTCTAAATACCGCTTTTATCTCTTCATAACTGAGTAATGCTTTACGCAAATGATAGTCGCCCGGCACTAAACCACCATCGAGTCCGTGCCCTGAAAAGTAAAAAATAACAATATCGTCAGCTTTAGCTTGTGAAAACAGACTGCGCATAGTCTGCAATATATTGGATTTTGCCGCCGCCTCATCTACCAAAATTTTAATATTTGCATCAGGAACGCCACCTCCTTCGCAACTCTTAAAATAAGCATATATGCGATATGCATCGTCATCGCTATAGCGCAAATTCATGCCCTCTGAACGATAATCTGCAATCCCTACAGAAAGTACAAAAATACGTGCCATAGAGGACGTAGTGCTCAAAAGCAAAAGCCCAAAAAAGAAAATAATAAATTTGAAAGTGTGAGTGTTCATGGGGATTTTTTTTGTTTTGAATGTTTAAAACTTAGTCTTCTCATCAAGATTTCTATATATTGATAGGCTCTCGAATACATTTGTGCTCGAATTAAAATCATAAAAATACCACAACTCCTGTTTGCCTACTTTGTAAATTATTAATTGGTTTCTTTCATCATAAAAATAGTGTTGCTGTAAAATTGGAAAATCATTATAGTAGTGCGATGTTATCTTATTACCTATTTGCTCATTTTCAAACCCACGTCGAAAATAAACATATAAATCATCAGAAATCCACTTAAAACCTACGTAAACAGATTTACTTATAGTATTATGCTTTTTGTAAGTCTGACTAATAAAATCATAACGATAGTCCTCTATTTTTTCAGCATCATACTTACTACCACCCATAGATTTAAAGCCCACTATTAAAAGTAAATCACTTTCATTAAAAGACGTTTTTTTAGTCTTTAGCTGATTAACAATGGATAAAAGCTCATCATTATCTTCAAATACTTCATCATAAAGCTCTACTTTGGATCCTTCAAACAATGAATTGGAAAATGAATTGGAATTGGATTCTTCAGGCTTATTCAGCCACTCATAGCCTTTATATACACCGAAACCAATACCTGCTACAATTAGTAGCAATATAGCGATACCAATAATTCCTGCCCAAACATCAGACTCTTCCTCTCCAGTTTCTTTCTGAAGGGCTTGCTTGAGCCTTTGATAATTTTTTAGACCATCTTCATGTCCTTGGTTAGCTGCTTTTTCATACCATTTTAAAGCCTCCTCAAAGTCTTGTTGGGTACCTGAGCCATTTTCAAACATAGCTCCTAAATTATTCTGAGCCTGAGGTTCACCTAATCTTGCCGCTTTTTTATACCAAAATACAGCAATTCCTAAGTTTTGCTCAATGGCAGTGCCATTATTGTAGTAAACACCAAGATTGCACTGTGCGTCAGCATACCCCATATCAGCGGCTTGCTTGTAATACTTAAATGCTTCTCTGTAATTTTGACTTTGATCCGCTTGATAACCGAGATTAAATAAATCTTCAGCAGAAGGCGACACTTCTGAAGATATATGAGGCTCATCAAAAACTTGTGTAGTGTCGTCATATGTAGATTTGTTATCTTTTTCGTTAAAATAAGAATTTTCCAACGCCTCTATAAACTCTTCTGCCGACTGAAAACGCTCGGCAGGTCGTTTTTTTATAGCTTTATCTATTACCGCATTGAGCTGATAGCTTATTTCAGGATTGTGATCTTGCGCACTTTGATAACCATCCATTGCTATTTCGTCTGTGGTTTGTGGGCGTTTGCCTGTGAGGCAGTAGTAAAGCACTGCGCCCACGCTATACAAATCTAATGAAGCATTACGCTTGGTTTTAGAGAGTCGCTGCTCGGGCGGTGCATAACCAATCGTAAGCATAGCGGTTTGTGTTTTTGTTTCGTCCTCTACATACTCGCGGGCGATGCCAAAATCTATAAGCGTAATTTGATTGTCTTCTTTGCGGACTATCAAATTATCGGGCTTAATGTCTCTGTGCAAAATACCCTCTTGATGGACAAACTTCAATGCCTCTAATATCTGCATGGCATAGTCTATCGCTTCGCTCTCGGAAAGGGGAGTTCCGTTTTTCTTACTGTGGTTTTTGGCTTCTTCGGGGCTTATGATGCCACTTTTAAGTAGCTGATTGACATAGGATATGCCTCGTTTTTTGACAATCTGACTCAGCGGCTGCCCTTCGATAAAATCCATAACAAAATAAACCGTATTGTTTTCTTCAAAAATATCACTTATTTGCACAATACCACGCTTACCTGAGAATTTAGCCAAGGTTTGGGCTTCCTGCATAAAACGGTTTTTAAAGACTTCAAAATTATCAAAGTGAGGACGTACCCCTGCATTATCTGATTCGCTACGTGTGCAAACCACATTTTGTGCATTCATAAATAGCTCTTTGATGGCTACTTTTTTGTTTAGATTCTTATGGAGCGCCAAGTAGGTAATGCCAAAGCCACCCTGACCTAAGACCTCCTCTATCTTATATTTGCCCTGCAATAGGCTACCCGTAGGTAAATGATGTTTTGTGTTCATGGGAGAGTTTTTTGTTTTTTTTGGTTATTGAGTTTAAAATTGTATGTATTAGTCATTCAAATGAGCAAGAAGGTAAATATTAAGGGTCATCTCATTTTTAATCATTTTATCTTTTGTAAGATCTGCTATATCTTCATTACCGTACATTACTCCCCACTTTGTGCGGTCAATAGTAACAATTGCACGCCCTATCATTATTTCACTTCTATCACCATCAGTTTCGAAATTTGCAGAGAAACTAATGATTTCTGTCTTATCTCTGATAGATAGCCTACCTATAATTTTATGCGTTGGATTTTCAATACTACTACTCGTACCAATACCTTCGTATGGTTCAACTAAATCGATACTAAATGTAGCTTCAGGAAACTTATTTACATCAAAAAAATCGGAAGAAGCTAAGTGCCCTTCAATTTTATTACGATAATTTTCATCTTCCATATCTAAATTTTTGATAGTTGTCATATTGATTATAAATTCTCCTTTAGATATTTTTGAATCTTTTATTGTTAAAGTGCCTCTTTTTATTTGAATACTTCCATTATGAGGATCACCAATAACCTTGTAACCTGTCCATTTAATAGTACTAAGGTCATTATTGATAGTCCATTTACCATCAGGAGGTGTAAATTGGGCTAAGTTAGAAGTTTCTTCTACGTCATCAACTGTTATTTCTATGTTATTTTGTTTTTGATTCAGGCTATTTTCTTGGTAAATAATATAAGATACAATGATTACCAATGATACAATAACGCCAATAATTATGGGTAGTATGTAGTTATTTTTTTCTTTTGTAGTTATTTTAGATGCAGTAATCTTTTCATCATTAAGATTTGTTGTCTCTTTGAAAATAGCTTTATTTCCATCTATAACAGTAGCATCGTCATCATTACTATAATTGTAAGGACTTTCAAGTGCCTCCATAAATTCCTCACAACTTTGAAATCTATGTTCAGGGTTTTTAGCGGTGGCTTTATTTATTACGTCTTGAAACTCGCTACAATGGTGGGGTAGGCGTGGTAGAGGTTCGGTAACGATTTTGGTCTGAATCTCGAAATTAGACTCGGTCTGGCTGTCATAGGGTTTTTTACCTGTCAGTAGCACATAAAAAGTAACGCCAAGCGAGTAGATATCACTGGTTTTATCGATGCGCTTAGAATCTTTGACCTGCTCTGGACTCATATAAATAGGTGTGCCCAAATTCATACCTGTTTTGGTTTTTTCTGCATCGGCACTATCTAAGAGTTTGGCAATACCAAAATCCATAATTTTTATATCTCCGCCGTCGGTAAAAAAGATATTAGAGGGTTTTACATCGCGGTGTACTACATTTCTGTCGTGCGCATAAGCAAAACCACTTAATATTTTTTTAAAAATATCGGCTGCTTGTGTAGCATCTAAGCTACCTCGAGTTTTTAGATAGGCATTTAAATCTTGCCCCTCGAGCAACTCAGAAACAATTGCCATAGTATCCTCGTCTTCGTAGTAATCAACGACGTTGATAATATTGGGGTGTGAAAAAGCCGCTACGGTCTGTGCCTCACTTTTAAAACGACTTCTCAAAGAATCGTTTTTAGCAAACTCTGGATTAAGCAATTTAATCGCTACTTTTGAGCCGAGCGAAGTATGCGTAGCGGCATATACTTTTGCCATACCGCCCTCACCTACTTGATGGGTGATTTCGTAATTTAGAATTTGTCTGCCGATATTTGGATCTTGATTTTCCATATCAATTTTAAAAATTATAGGTTTGAAAATTTGTAAGTAAAATGGGGGTTATTTGTCGTCTGATTGATTGTCAAGTTCTGTGGATTCAGTTTCATTCTCGCCATTTTGCGTCTTGCTTTCTGACTTAATTTTAGACTTATCAGGCTTGGGAGTCGCCGTTTCTGTTTCTTTACTCCTAGTACTTTCTTTTGTTTCAATGGTAGTGGCAGTACCATTATTTTGTTGTTTTTTTTGAGTCTTTATTTCCGACTCTCTCTCTACAGTAGCAGTAGAGTCGTTTTGATTCAATCGATTAGCGATACCTTCAAAGAATTTAGGATTACCAGCTCCGATAAAGATTCCAATAATAAGTCCTATGATAAGCATAGGCACTCCGATTTTAAGGAATTTTTTCATCGCATCTGCAACTTTATCTTTGATGCTTTGCGATTCTTTATCTTGGGGCGCATCAGTTTGTGTTCGTTTAAAGGGAGGCTTTTGTTCGCTTCCACTTTTATTTTGCGTGAATGGTTTAGACTGCCAATCAATTTTTGTGCGTTCGTTTGTATCGTTTGTTTCTTCTGCTACGGTCGCTTGAATGGCATTTTCTTGTTTATTGTGTTTTAGAAGTCCTTGATGTGCGGGCGATATTGTACCTTGCACTTCTTTGATTTCGATAAGATAAGCCGAGAAATTATCTTTGGTATTGCCCTCACATTCGGTTTTTATTTGTGCCATTTTGTTTTCGATTGGCAATTTTTGCGCTATAAGGTGAGTGAGTTCTTCGTCTTCGAAACGCTCTAATACGCCGTCAGTACAAAGCAAAAAGATGTCTCCTTTTTCGATGTTTTGAATATAGTGTATATCGGGTTTTACTTTGGGTGCGTCTTCATCTTTAGCACTATTTCCTTGCATTGCTCTGGTGATGACGTTTTTTTTGCTATGGTTTTTGGCTTCTTCGGGGGTTATGATGCCACTTTTGAGTAGCTGATTGACATAGGAGTGGTCATCGGTAGCAAAAAGGATTTGATTTTTTCGGAATTGATAAACTCTGCTATCGCCGCAGTGCGCTACTGTGGCTCCAGCTTCGTGTAGATGTAGGAAAGTAAGCGTAGTTGCCATACCTTTAGATTCGGGATTTTGGCTGATATGCTTATCAATTTCAGCTTGGGCTTTATCGAAGGCTTGCATGACTATGGGTGGAGAGCTGACTTGATTTAGGTTTTGAATATGCCTTCCAATGGTTTGTGCGACAATTTGGCTTGCAATTTCTCCTTTGGCAGCGCCGCCTACGCCATCGCAAACAAGGAATACAGCGTCTTGTATTTTTGCTTTTCCATTTTCTGGGAATATGCTGTCCTCGTTATTTTGTCTTCCGCCTACTTCGTTTACGGCTTGTGGCGTATAAATTGTAATTTTCATGATTTTTGCAATTAAGAATTAAATTGAATGGTAAAATAGGTTCGCCCGATTCGTATTTTTTCTCTATCATTGAGATATACTTCGTCGAGCTCTTCCAAACGTTCTTCCTCGTTTCCGATGTAAGTACCATTTGTACTTTTTCGTCCTGCATTTGCTTTGGAGTTATCCATTATAATAAGGTTTATTTTTCCGTTGCGCAGGTTTGCTTCTATGACACAATGCCTACGGCTGATATAGTTATCACCTTGTATTCCTATATCTATTTGTTGGCTTGCTGTGCGTCCGATAAGGTTTAGCCCTTGATAAATATTGTATGCTATGGTTGTTGAATCTTTTTCGGTTTTGACGAGCCAAGCGATTGGGTGCTTACCTATTTTATCAGGGTTTCTACTTGCTACATATTTGGTAAATTTTCGTTTGATTTTATCAAATTCACTGGCTGCGGACTGCGTTGAGCTATTTGCTGATGAGATGACAGTTTTATCATCATTATCATTTGCAAATACTTGGGTTTTATCGTCTTCTTTTGATATGACCTGCGTTTTATCGTCTTCTTTGTCATATGCAGCATTATTATCCAGATTTACACGATTTATAAATCCACACTTTGGGCATCTAAGATTGAAAGCAAGTGCTTTTACCTTATTTTCGTCAAATTTAAGTTTCGTGCCACAGTTTTTACAAGATATTATCATAAGTTGTCATCATGTTTATTGCATTAAAAATAGTACGTTATTGATGCCTGTTTATTTTAAACAAAACCAGATACATCGTCCATATCGTCATCGAGTCCAGCAATACCGTTGTTGTCTTCATACGTATCTAAATCCACATCATCTGGCATGTTCTCTTCTATGATGCCCGCATCTGTATAATCATTGCCTACGAATTCGCTATTATCTTCTATATAGTCAGGCGGTGCAATTCCATAGACTTGGTCCACTATGTGGTCTCCTGTTTCATCTACAATCACTATATCGACTGCGCCATCACCTGTAGTATCAATAGCCATAACACCTTCTTGATAGTTCTCTGCTTCGGGATTTTCGATATTAGCTACACCAGATAAGGCCACGGCATCGTTATACATCAATTCGCCTTCATCACTAACGGGGATGAGATAATCTGCCTCGTTATCTCTGTTTGAATCTATAAAAACGACATCTACAATGCCATCTTCATCGGTATCTACACCTATATAGTTTATATCAACCTCTACTGCTTCCTCATCAGTATTTTGTTCTGTGGTAAGATTTGCAGTACTGGTTGCAACAGGCGGTTCTGTTTCTGTAGTGCTATCGTATAAAAGTTCATTTTCTATGGGTTGATTTTCAAGTTCGCTATTAGCAGTATTTTCTTGAGCTTGATTTTGCTCATCATAACCATATACTCCTGGGAGCGGATTCATATTTTCGTCGACTTCGTTGACGTAGTAAGTACCGTAAAGATTTCCTTTCCACTCAAAAAGTCCACCTGGTCCTTGTTCGCTTCTGGCAGCAGCAAAGGCTTCGTTGAAAGAGGTATTTTCGTAAGTAGGAATTTCTTTGTCATTGAGACTTGTATCCGTTGAATTTTCACCATCTGTAAGATTTTCAGCACTATCTATGGCTTCATTTTCTGCTAATTCATCATTTTCAATCTTGTTTTCACCATCAGCCATGAGTTGTGAAGCACCCAGCGTACCTAATCCCACACCAAGCCCAAGTCCCGCTGCTGCTGCACCGCCGATATAAGACTTTTTAGAGTTTGTGTCTTTATTATCGATAATTTTTTTAGCCTGCACTTGAGCCGATTCAGGTGTGGGTGTTGTTTTTTCTTTTGGAGAGTCCTCTCCATAGATTTTTTCAAAGATTTCGTGGTTCATAGCCTTGTTGTCTATGATAGTTTTGTCTTCGTCTTGTAGATTGTTTTCTTTTTTCATTGTCAAAACAGTTTAATACGTAAAATAAATAAATCAATTTGAGCGATATAAGGGTCAGACCATATCGCTTATATCGTCGTTTTCTATGTCCTCATGATTATAGTCGTTTGTGCCACTCGAAAGGTAAATATCATCAGGCACATTTTCTGAAATTCCTTCTTCCGTATAGGTTGGCTCACTATCTATGGGGTTTATAGGAATGATATTTTCAGTAAGAGGGTAAGCTTGACTATTATCTATGCTAGCTTGAAACTCTGGTAGTGGGTTCATATTTTCATCAACCTCTTCGGCATAATAAGTGCCGTAAAATCCACCTCTCCATTCAAAAAGTCCGCCTGCGCCTTGCTCAGCTCTTGCTTGTGCAAAAGCCTCTGAGAATGAGAGTTTATCTATATCAGATTCTGTTATGGGTTCAGGTTCTACCTCCATGGGCAAATCTTCATGTCCATTGGTAATCTCATCGTTGTGGCTCATCTGATTTTCGTCATCGTTTTTAAGCATTGCATTGTTTGCATCGCTTTCTGTTTTTTCTACTTCTGTTGTATGCAACATGAATGCTGATATAGCTGCCGCCGTTCCGCCCGCTGCCGTAGCTGTTATTAGATGCGGATTCGCTTTGAAGTACTTGCGAATGGCAGGGGTTTGTCCTGCTGCTTCCTTAGGCTTCGGAATATTATAATTATTAGCCATAATTTTAATTGTTTTTGATGGTTTAATAAATTATTTTAAGAGTCTAATCAGTATCCTTAACCCAGGTTACTTTGCAATACATACATTTTTTTTGTCGTACAAGCAACTTCCAAGGCTGATTGCCCAAAAAGCGATAGCAGTTAGGACAAATGTAGTTGAGTTTAAACTCTTCGTTTAGCGCAAATCTTTTTTCTTCGGTTTTAATACTCGATGATGCTAAAATACCAAGTGCATTACCTACAAATGGAATAAGAGCTAAAGCAGCTCGCATAGCTGTTCTTTTTCCAAGCGTACCATGTTGGAGTTTTCTTGTAGCTTCTTGGTACATATCATAAACCTGCTCGAGCTTTTGAAACTCTTCAATTACTTTTTCGTCAATAGCATTTGAATTAGTAGCAGAGTTTACAATCGCTACATTTCGTCCTGTTGGAGTTTTAGAAGACTGAAAAAAGCGTGAAATATCTAAGTTTGCATTGCCAATACGTATTTTATGTTTATCGAGAATAAGCTTGCGTTTTATCTGCCTATTATCAACATAAGTACCATTCGTACTATCAAGATCCTCGAGCAGAAGTACGCTCGAGGATATAAGAGTTATCACTGCATGGCGGCTACTTACGCTTGGTTCTGATACAATAATATCGCAGGGGGCTTTACGCCCAATTGTGTACCTTTTCTCTTCCATATAGCTTTTGTTTAGTTCAAAAATAAGTACTCGGTTGTAAAAATACATAAATAAAAAATGCTATACAAGTTTTAGCCTTATTTAACAATGATTTTTTTTCCTACTCCCCAAAAATCAAAATTTCTTTTTTGCCTTTATGATTGCGATAGGCACGAAACATAGCGCTTGTATTGAAAGTCAGGCTGATATTACCTTCTTTATCTATGGCAATGATACCGCCTTCACCACCCATATTTTTAAGTTTTTTATGAATTACTTCATCAGCTGCCTCTTGCAAACTTAATCCTTTATATTCCATTAAAGCAGCGATGCGATAAGCCACCACAGCACGAATAAAAAACTCCCCATGCCCCGTCGAAGATACCGCACAAGTCTGATTATCAGCATAAGTACCCGCACCTATAATGGGCGAATCCCCAATCCGACCAAAACGCTTATTTGTCATTCCACCCGTAGAAGTACCAGCCGCTAAATCTCCATTTTTATCCAATGCAACCACACCTACTGTACCAAATTTGTAATTATTAGATTCATTTAAACGCCCACGACCTTCATTATCATCATTTTCTTTTTCTTTTTCCTTGACCTTCTTGAGCGACTCTTTCCTTTTTTCAGTATAAAAATAATCATTTTCTACCATCTCAAGCTTTTGTGAAGCTGCAAAAAGCTCCGCACCTTCACCACTAAGCATCACATGAGATGAACGCTCCATAACCGCACGCGCCGCCGCAATAGGACTTTTAACCCTACGCACACCAGCTACTGCACCAGCCGCTAAATTATTGCCATTCATAATCGAAGCATCGAGTTCGCATTTGCCATCGGCATTCAACACCGACCCAATACCCGCATTAAATAATGGCGACTGCTCCAAAATATAAATCGCAGTAACTACCGCATCTAAGCTACTCCCGCCCGCCTCGAGCACTGAATAACCAGCATCTAAAGCCTCCTCCAGCTTGGATAAATAGGCTTTTTCACTCGCTTTATCAATAGATTCGGGTAGAATATTGCCCGCACCGCCATGCAAGGCAAGGGCGATAGGCTTATCCTGCTGCCCCAATACAGATGAAAAATTGATAGCAACAAATAATGACAAAAAGAAAAATATCTTACACATAAGCATTGATAGTAATTTGAAATGATAAAAAATATAGCCTAAGTTAATTCATAAATCCGAGATAAGCAAATTTTTCAGTAGCTCAAGTCATTTCTTAAACGAAGTTTACCGATTTTGTGTAAAACATTTGCTTTGAAAATCAAATTTATTTCAAAATAGAAGCAAAAAGACTTAGAAATAACATTTCTCAAAGCAATGTTATTTCTAAGTCTTTTTCCGAATCTGGAGCTTCGGGCTACAGTGCTTACCTTCTATTCCTCTACCTCCTTAGGCGCTTCAAAATCTTCAAATTCCTCTTTTAATCTCTGCATTTTGCGCCATGTACGCAGATGCTGCACAGTGCGAGTGAGCATAAAAAGTCCGATGCCCATAACAATCAGACCGCTTACCATCAAAGCCAAGTAAACCTCAATCGTACTTACTAAAAATAGCGTACCCGCACCGCCGCCACCAAAAAACAGTAAGCCCCACAAGCCTACACCAAAGAATAAACCCGTCAAGAACAGCAAGCCGCCAACGGCAAACTTCAATATAATTCCCCCTAAAGTGCGCTTTTTCTGTATCCTCTGCATACGCTGATAGCGTCGCCACTGACGCTGAAACTTACGCTGCTCTTTTTGCGTGATTTGTTTTTTACCAAAATCAATATGAGGCTGATTTTGTGCGCCCGATGCAAAAAAGGATAGGAAAATTAAGCAAATAAAAAAGCCTATTCGATAGGCTTTGAAGTGTAGAAAATTCATAAGAAAAGAGGGTAAAAGTAAATTATGAACAGTTGTAATCAAAAACAAACTAACAGTTCTCTGAGAACTGTTAGTTTGTTTTTGATATTCATTTACTGCAATTTTTTGTATTTTAATCGTTTAGGGATTTCATCGCCTAATCGTTCTTTTCGGTCTTCCATGTAGTCATTAAAGTTTCCTTCATAGACTTTCACTTGGGAGTCGCCCTCAAAAGCAATAATATGCGTAGCGACCCTATCCAAAAACCATCTATCGTGAGAAATAATTACGGCACAGCCTGCAAAATTATTGAGTCCCTCTTCTAAGGCACGCAGCGTATTGACATCTAAATCGTTCGTAGGCTCATCGAGGAGGAGCAAGTTTGCGCCTTTTTTGAGCGTCATGGCTAAATGCACACGGTTGCGCTCGCCCCCCGAGAGGTCTTTGAGTTTCTTTTGCTGGTCTCCGCCGCTAAAATTAAAACGGCTCACATAAGCCCTTGAGTTTACCTCACGGTTGCCAACTTTCATGAGCTCGTTACCGTCTGAGATAGTTTCCCAAATGGTTTTCTCTTCGTCCAGAAATTCGTGCTCTTGGTCGACGTAGCCAATATCTACGGTCGGGCCGATTTTAAAATCGCCACTATCGGCAGTTTCTTGCCCTGTAATGAGTTTGAAAAGCGTCGTTTTACCCGCACCATTCGGACCGATAATGCCTACAATTCCGCCTTTGGGCAAAGAAAAATCTAAGTTTTCGAAGAGTAGCTTATCGCCAAATGCTTTTGATACGCCCTTAGCTTCGATGACCAAATCGCCGAGCCGCTCCCCTGGTGGGATATAAATTTCGAGGCGGTCTTCTCGCTGTTTGTTGTCTTCGTTGAGCAGCTGCTCGTAAGCATTAAGCCTTGCTTTGGATTTGCCTTTGCTTGCTTTTGAGCCTTTTCGCACCCACTCGAGCTCTTTGGCAATAGCTTTTTGGTATCTGGATTCAGATTTTTCTTGCTGTTGCAATTTTTGTTGTTTTTGCTCGAGCCAAGAGGAGTAGTTTGCCTTCCAAGGCACGCCCTCGCCTCTATCCAACTCCAAAATCCACTCGGTTACATTATCCAAGAAGTAGCGGTCGTGTGTTACGATAATGACCGTGCCTGCATATTCGCGTAAATGATGCTCGAGCCAATGCACCGACTCGGCATCTAAATGGTTCGTCGGCTCATCGAGGAGCAGTACATCAGGCTTTTCTAAAAGCAGTCGGCAGAGTGCAACCCGCCGCTTTTCACCCCCTGAGAGGTTTTTGATAAGTGCGTCTTCGGGTGGTGTGCGTAGTGCGTCCATAGCGCGTTCTAAGCGATTATCCAGCTCCCAAGCTTCTGCTGCATCGAGCTTTTCTTGAACTTTGCCTTGCTGCTCGATGAGCTTTTCCATTTTATCGCCATCAGCCAATACATCTGGGTCAGCAAATGCCATATTGATACGCTCAAACTCCTCGAGCATATCTACAATTTCTTTAACACCTTCTTTTACAATCTCTTTAACCGTTTTTTCAGGATCTAAGTCCGGCTCTTGCTCGAGCATACCCACAGTATAGCCCGGTGAAAAAACTACTTCACCTTGATAGTTTTTGTCCTTGCCTGCAATGATTTTGAGCAAAGTAGATTTACCCGCACCGTTCAAGCCAATAACACCTATTTTTGCTCCGTAAAAAAACGAAAGATAAATGTTTTTTAGAATTTGTTTGCTTGGTGGGAAGGTTTTACTTACCCCCGACATTGAAAAAATAATTTTTTCTGCACTCATAAGATTTTTGATTTTTAAGGTTTATTTTTTCAAACATAGAATTATTTTGGCAAAAATCCAACAATTAGCTACCTTATTTTCCATAGCAATGTAGAAGATGTTTCATACTACTAAACATTTTCTATCCAGCAATAACATTTCTTTGAGAAATGTTATTGCTCAACCCTGCTTCGTGCTACAGGCAGTAAAGATATTAGATGTCAAATTTTTAGAAATAACATTTCTGACAGAAATGTTATTTCCGAGATAATTTAGCAAAATTGTCGTACACCCGAATCAACCCAACCTAATCATAGATTTCAAAAAATCATATTTTAGCCCCTCAAATCGATAAATTTCCCTTTTTTTTTGTAAGTTTGTGAATATCTAAAAAAAACCTAAAACACTACACATTATGGTAAAAATTGCATTATTAAGAGAAGAGAAAGTCCCGATAGATAGACGAGTAGCCATCACACCCGCACAGTGTGCTGAGTTACAAAATGCGTTTCATGATACCTTAGCTTTTATCGTACAACCAAGTGATATACGCTGTTTTTCAGATGATGAATACAGAGAAGCAGGCATACAAATTCAAGAAAATATTCAATTTGCAGATATTTTGATTGGCGTAAAAGAAGTGCCAGTCAGTAATTTGCTAATGGATAAAATATACCTATTTTTTTCGCATACAACTAAGATGCAACCCTACAATAAAGGACTACTACGCAAGATTCTGGACGAGCGTATTGAGCTCATAGACTACGAAATGATGACCGATGAGGAGCACAAACGCATTATTGCTTTTGGGCGTTATGCTGGAATTGTAGGTGCATACAACGGTATATGGACGTATGGCAAAAAGTTTGGCCTATTTGACCTCAAGCGTGCTTATCAGTGCCATGATATGGCAGCCATGTGGAAGGAATTTGAGCACGTAAAGCTCGATAAAAACTGTAAAATTGTTGTAACGGGCGGGGGGCGTGTAGCTCAAGGTGCTATGGAAGTACTCGATGCCATGAAAATCCGACAGGTAGGCAATACTGACTTTTTAGATACTGAATTTGACGAGCCCGTTTATACCCAACTCGATACTCATGCTTACAACAAACACAAAGAAGGCAAAGAATTTGATGTACAAGGTTTTTATAAAAACCCCGAAGATTATGAAAGCAATTTTTTAAAATATACAAAAGTTAGCGACCTCTTTATAGCTGCTGCCTATTGGGACCCCAAAGCCCCCGTACTTTTTACCAAAGAAGATATGCGCTCGCCCGATTTTAAAATTAAAGTCATTGCTGATATTACCTGTGATATTGAAGGCTCTATACCTTCTACGCTACGACCTACCACTATTGATGAACCGCTTTATGATTATGACCCAGAAAGCGAATCCGAAAAACCACCTTTGAGTAATAAAAAATATGTTACTGTTATGGCAATAGATAATTTGCCTTGCGAGTTGCCTCGAGATGCTTCAACAGATTTTGGTAAAGTTATGGCAGATAAGGTCATACCAGCAATGTTGAATCCAAACTCAAAAGCCTCTTTTATCGAACGCGCTACCATTACCAAAGAAGGAAAACTTGCAGAAAATTATATGTATTTAAAAGAATGGGTGTATAAAGACAAGGCATAAAACACTAATTCAATTCTATACTACTACGCCTTTGTCATAGAAAATGTCATTTCTAAGTCCATTTTTCCATAGTGTCGGGGTTACAAATCCCACATTATGGAAAAATCTGTAGTGCTCTGCTTCAATTCAAAAAATCCAAGACATTTCCTTGTGAAGTGTCTTGTTTTTTTGAACACAAACACTTTGAAACTCAAACTTATTTTACAGTCAAAACAAAACACCTAAAAAATCATTTGCAAAAAGTCAAAAAAAACACTATTTTTAGGGTTCTTGATTTATATTCGCATCTATCATCAAATCAAAATCTTATGACCGCCCGCGAACAAGTTTTAAATGATATTGAATATCAATACTTTACAGAACAACTTTTACAAATTGCAGAGGACTTAGCGCCTGCTCCACTTTATACGATTTGGCTTTCGCTTATCAATACGCTCACCGAAAAGCGGGAGAATCGCCTGTTTACGACCTGGTATGCGAAAGTACATTTTATTGCTCGTGCCTATGGTGTGGAAGGCGATCAGGAGTTAGAGTGGCAGTCGACGACCCGTTTTTTGCGAAAAGCACAATACAAAGGATACAGTCAGCGCAAAAATGCGCTTCAAGCTGCCTTTAAAAATGTGGTAGAAATGCTTGTGAGTTTTGCAGGCAAGGAGCAAGTACCAGCGGAGCTAAGTGCCGTATATGAGACTCTTAAATTGCCTACACTCACTTGGAAAAACAAAGCAGAACAGACGCTTAACCTACTGACTATGAATGTAGAAGAAGTCCATAAGCTCGAGCCTATTCCCAATAGCGACCCCAAGCTCAAACTTCAACAAATCCGCTTACAAGGCTTTTCAGAAGAGCAGGGGCGGGTCGAGGTTATCCTCAGTGACCAATCGTATTACAAATCTGGGGGCAGTGTTTTTCGTGTGTATCTCATCGCTACAGAAGCGAGATTTTTGAAGCCTTATAGCCAAATTGTAATAAGCCATTTAGAACATTTGGAAGATAATCAATGGCTCAATACAGAAAAATCTCTGCTTATCACGAATCCCGATTATTTGGTCGATGCCTCTTCCCTTGCCAGATGCTTTTCGCAACGTAAGAGCTCGCCTTACCTTTTTTTCTTAGACCGTTTTTCATTTTTTCAAGGTAATGTGCATACTTTGCGCGGTAAGGTTATCAACGATATGTTAGATGCTTATCTCGAAGAACCCGATTTGAATTTTGAAACCACTTTCCAGCAAGCATTACAAGATAATAATCGAGAAATGCTTTTTGTCTCTGATGAAGAAACAGCGCAGATGAAAAGCCGTCTTGATGATGATTTTAAAAACTTACAAAAAGCTATTACACACTTAATTAAAGACAAAAATCGTGATGATGATGAAGTGCAAAAAGTCAAAGATAATTATATCATAACCAGCGAACCTTCATTTATTTCTAACCGCTACGGTTTGCAAGGGCGTTTGGATATTCTTTTAGAGTACAAAGACAGTCCGAAAAGAAAAGATATTATCGAGCTTAAAAGTGGCAAACAGCCTTCAAAAAACAGTTTGCCTTGGTATAATGATTTGGTGCAAGTAGCCTGCTACAACTTACTTTTAGATAGCACATTTGAAGGTAGAATAGGTACGAGTTCCGTGCTTTACTCGCGCGACGGAGAAAATCCCTTAAGAGACTGCACCGCCCTCGATTTTGTAATGCAAGATGCAATGGAACTGCGCAACAAAATCATTGCCATAGAAGAGCTTATCGCCGAAGATAAAGAGCAGATATTCAGCCGTTTGTATGAGTATGTATTGAAAGTAAGTCTTCCTAATTTTAAAGAAGCTGAGGCAGAACATTTTAATAAAAAATGGCGTGCTGCCAGCGAACTCGATAGAAAATATTTTACGGCTTTCGTAGGGCTTATCACTCGAGAGTTAATGGTGGCAAAGACAGGAAGCACAGATTTGAAGGATATTAGTGAAGGATTTGCCTCCCTTTGGAAACATTCTATTGATGAAAAAACAGCACATTTTTCCTTGTTACACGATTTGAATTTAGAAAAATTCGAGACAGAAAAACGCATCATTTATTTACAAAAAGGAGAACAAACAGCAGATGTAACTTCATTTAGGGCTGGTGATATTGTCATTATTTATCCACATCAAAATGAAGATAAAGAGCTCAAGCCTCTTTCTTATCAACTGCTCAAAGGTGTGTTATTGGATATTGATGAGCAGCATATTCAAGTTAAGATTTGGAATCGCTATGTAGCGCCTGCATTTTTTGAGGCTTATCCCAAATGGGTGATAGAAGCAAATTTTATGGAAGGCAACTATCAGCATCTTTTCGCCTCTATGGCAGAGTTTTTAGCCGCCCCTGACAAT
>JAFIER010000187.1 GCA_020832465.1 Bernardetiaceae bacterium | reverse complement strand
ATATTTTACCATTTTAAATTGCTAAACACCATGCAAACTATATCCTTAGAAGACCTCGACCGCAACAAAACTTATTCTTATGCGGACTATCTCGGTTGGCAGTTTGAGCAGTTTGTAGAGCTGCTGCGAGGCAGGCTTTTTCCTATGGCTGCCCCTAATCGGGCACACCAAAAAATTTCAATGAAACTCTCTTATGGTCTTTTTTTGGCGACTAAAGATTCGGGTTGCGAAGTCTATGCCGCTCCTTTTGATGTGCGCTTGGTAAAAAATCCGGAAGGTAAGACCGATAAAGAGATTTATAACGTAGTGCAACCCGATTTATGTGTCATTTGCGACCCCACAAAACTCGACAAGCGAGGTTGCCTCGGCGCACCCGATTTGATTGTAGAGATTATATCGAACAAAAATGCGAAGCATGATGTCGTGCATAAGTTTAATTTGTACGAGGAGAATGGCGTGCGTGAGTACTGGCTTGTGCGCCCGAGCGAGCGCACCGTGCAGCGGTTTGTGCTTCGAGAGGGTCGTTATGTAAGCGAAGGTTATTTTGCAGAGGGAGACAGCATTAGTTCTTTTGTACTCCCTGATTTGAATATTGATTTGAACGAAGTTTTTGAGGGGTTGGAAGATATGGATTGAAAAAGTTAGAAAATAATTGTACCTTTACGCTCATTACACCGTTTAATTACATAAATTATTATGCAAATCAGCGTAAAATCTGTTCGCAAAATTTACACAGGCATTGAGGTGCTTAATATTCCGCATTTAGAAATTGCTTCGGGCGAGTCTATCGGGCTTATTGGCAACAATGGCGCAGGAAAAACTACGCTTTTTCGTGCTATTTTAGATTTAATTGCCTTAGAAGAAGGGCAGATTTTCTCTGGCGAATACGAAGTATCGAGTACCGAAAAATGGAAAAAATATACGGCTGCATATCTCGGCCAGGAGTTTTTGATTCCGTTTCTCACGGCTGAGGAGTATTTTGATTTTGTATCGCAAACTTACGGTTTGCCGAAAGGCAGCTGGCAAGAGCGCATCAAAAAATATGAAGGTTTTTTTCGCCATGAAGTACTCGGCACGGGCAGATACTTGCGCGAACTCTCACGTGGAAATATGCAAAAAGTAGGTGTGATGGCAGCCATGCTCATCGAGCCCAAGGTTTTGATTCTCGACGAGCCCTTCGCCAGCCTCGATCCTAGCTCGCAAATTAATCTCAAAGAGTTTTTGCGCCAGTTGCATCAAACGCAAAATATAACTATGCTTATCTCAAGCCATGACTTAGGGCATATTACAGAAGTGGCCGAGCGTATTTTGATTCTCGACGATGGAAAAATTGTCAAAGATCAAGCCCGCACCGAAGAAACGCTCAACGAACTTCATAACTACTTCAAAGCACCTAAACCACAAAGTTTGAACGATAATCAAAGTGAGGACTTCGAGAAACTAAGCGGTAGCAACGAACTCACAGAGCCAAATTTATAAATTTGCCCAGGTGCCTGTTGCATCAGTAGTGATATAGCCTGTTGCTGACGGTTTTCGTATTCTAAAAGCATCTGACGGCATATACCACAAGGAGAAATAGCTATAAAATCTTGTGTATCCGCACGGCAAGCCGCTACCGCTATTTGATTAATTTTTACATTAGGATAAAGTGAAGCCGCACAAGAAACTGCCGTCCGCTCAGCACAATGACCCGCAGGATAAGAAGCATTTTCTTGATTGCTACCCACTACGACCTCTCCATTTTCTAATAAAATAGCCACACCTACCCAAAAATTAGAATAAGGTGCGTAAGCATCTTGAGTAGCCGATTGAGCGGCTATCAAAAGCCCCTGCTCAAAATCCGTAAGCTCGCGCAAACTAAATACTTCAAGCTCTGTAATAATTTGTTTTTTATGTGTCATAAATTATTGATTTATAGTTTTTAAGGCTAAAAAAGCCCTACTGCGCTACTTGAAAAGTGCGCAAGAGGGCTACTAAGAACACTCTATTATACGAAAAAAAACTAATTTTTCGTTTTTTTTGTGAAAAATTTGATATTATTACATCTTAAATACAGTTAGCGTACAATCGCTACTTTTACAATTGAATCAACTTACAAGCACAAAGCAGTATTTTTGGGTTCTCCTACGATTTATACGGCTTTTTAGCTCCCACGATTCAAATCGTGGGTTTTACTCGATTAAGACCACAAATTTATTTTTTGGAAAGTATATTTCCGTATAAAGTTTAGAAGAACCGATATTTTCTACTCACACACTCATTAAAACTCGTATTACAATGCTAAACTACGGAATTTTTATCCTGTTTTATCTAATCATTCAGTTTGTGCCTGCCGACAAGGACGTGGTGCATATCTCTCTGGAAACCCAAGGAGGCGAACAGTTTGATTTTAAAATAGAACGAAGCAGGCAAGATGACAAAAAATGGATATTAAGCCGAGAAGGTGAGAACCGCCAAGAAGAGGTATGGATAGATACCGAATTACACCTCGTCGAAATGGAGGGCAATACCGTAGAAATAAATGCCATTCTCGATACCGCCCTTTCAAATATAAGCTGGAAGACACCGATGAAGCTCAAAGTTAGGGAAAATAACCCCGACTATCCCGAACCGACTATTGTCCTGACTCAGCCACGCAAAAGTCAGTTAAAAATAGCTACAAAGGGCAAAAATGAAGGGATTTATTTTATGATAAAGAAAGCTTTTGCCACTTGGTAGTATCCAAGCAAGCATAAAAATAGTTAAGAATTACATTTTTTTTTGAGTTTTTATTATCTTGTGCTTTTTAAACTTAAAAACATTCACTACATTTTGACTACAACATGCAAACTATTCCAACTCCAATTGATAGGATAAGAAATCCTATAAAGCAATTTATGAATAGCTCCTCCTCGAGTGGAGTTGTACTTTTTGTAAGTGCTCTTTTATCATTGATTATTGCAAATACAGCCGCTGCGGGTTTTGTAGATTCTATTTGGCAAATAAATTTTAAAATTGGTTTTGAAGGTTTTAAAGTCAGCAAACCATTGATTTACTGGATCAACGATGGTTTGATGTCTATGTTCTTTTTTGTAGTGGGCTTAGAGCTTAAACGAGAAATTTTGGAGGGCGAGCTCTCGCGCCCCCGTAATGCTTTGCTACCTATTGTCGCTGGTTTAGGAGGTATGCTTGCCCCTGCAATAATTTATTGGTCTATAAATATGGGCACTGATGCAGCAGCGGGCTGGGGTATTCCTATGGCTACCGATATTGCTTTTGCACTGGGGGTTCTCTATCTATTGGGCGACCGTGTGCCACTGTCTTTGAAAATTTTTCTCACGGCTTTGGCTATTATTGATGACTTGGGTGCTGTTATGGTTATTGCATTTTTCTATACCTCCGATATTTCATTGACAAACGTCGGTATAGGCATGCTCTTCCTTACTGCTATGATTTTGGCTAATCGTATGGGCGTGCGCAATGTAATTGTGTATGGCGTACTCGGAATTGGTGGACTTTGGCTGGCATTCTTACTTTCAGGCGTACATGCTACCATTGCAGCAGTGCTTGCAGCTTTTACTATTCCAGCATCAGTGCGCATTTCTAAGGATACTTATAGCAAGCAAATGGAAGGGCTTTTGCAAAAGTTTAAAGATTGTGCACCTACTTCAAGCTCTATGATAACACCTGAAATGCAAGAGGTTTTAGATGATATTAAAATTACTACTGATTCTGCCATACCTCCGCTTCAAAAACTCGAGCATGCGATGCACCCTATGGTTGCTTTTGTCGTAATGCCTATTTTTGCGTTGGCTAATGCAGGTGTTTCTTTCAGTGGTTTCACTTTTGGTGCTCTATCTAATCCCATACCCGCAGGGATTATTATGGGATTACTGCTCGGAAAAACAATTGGTATTGTTGCATTTGTATTTATTACGAATAAAATAGGTATCGTCAAGCTCCCCACAGGTATGACTTATCTGCATTTATTAGGCGTTGCACTTTTAGCTGCCATTGGATTTACTATGTCTCTTTTCATTACTTCTTTGGCATTTAATAATCCAGACTATATCACAGAAGCCAAAATTGGTATTTTATTAGCCTCTTTTGTAGCTGGGATATTAGGCTATTTTATTTTGAAGTTTTCGCTTAAGCCAACAGAAGATTTTCAATAATTTCTGCAGCCCGAAGCTCCAGCTTAGGAAATCTATAACGAAGCTGGAGCTTTGTTACTACAAGCGCACAAATATTAAATATCTGCAGGTTATTGCTGGGCTATTTTAGCAAAGTTTTCGTACACCCGTGTGCAAAAATCCTCCCCATGTTTTGGTTTGAATTGTAAACGATTCGCAGGGGCGGCAACCTCCCCCAACGTAGAAACCCCGCGGCAGTGGACGAGCTTCTCGATGGTTTGATGTACAATGGTTCATATCAAAAAAAAGTGTATCTTTGCTGTTACGTCTGATGTAAAACTTACTGACCGCAGTTTTTATGAATGCCTTAGAAATAACCGCCTATTTCGAACAATTTTCTGACAACACCTATTTCAACTCCTATTTTTTGGAGTATGAAATGAAAAATTATTTTGATACAGCCTATCAAAAAGATTGTCAAAATGCTTTTGAAAATATCAAAACAATTTATGCAAAAATCAATATTGCCGAGCTTTCAGAAGCACAAT
>JAFIER010000173.1 GCA_020832465.1 Bernardetiaceae bacterium | reverse complement strand
GATTTTCTTGTAGGATTTCGGATTTGGCAACGGGCAAAACTGCAAATTTCAAATCGTCGGTGTAGCTTGGTATTGCACTTTGGCTACTTACCGATGCCCGTACATAACCTGTTTGTTCGGCGATAAGCTCTAATTCCAACTTCTCCCAATCCCCCACAGACCGCAGGAAAACTTCTTTCTCCTGTCGCAATATATGCAATGTATCGTAAAATTGCAAATATATTTTGGTGGAAGGGACGTAGGTTTGGGTTTCTTCGGGGGCTTTTGGCTAAACTAATTTTTTATTCGTACATCTTAGCTGCATATAAAATATCAGCAAAAATTTTCCAATTTACATCGTCAGGTAAATCTTGATTTGTATTTTCATAATACCCCTCCATATCTTCTACCCAACTCTCAACACCTTCTAAAAAACTCGTAATGCTTTTGTCAGAACTCATCTCTGACTGTCGCTTTAAATTTTCAATGTAAAGGTTTAAAAAAGCGAGAAAATCTTCTTTTGTTTGAATTTTATTTATTTTTTGATGTAAATCCATTAGCTATTTTATAATTTGATTTTGATTTTTACCAAGTTTTAACCGAATTGAATGACCTTGAGTCCTTGTTGTCATTTTCCACATAGATTTTTCAATTTCAGATGGCTTTGCCCACGTTATAGGTATTTTGTTTAAACCTGCAAGTCTAAAAGATGCTAACCTTCTATGGTCTAGTGTCCATACTTTTCCACTCATATCTTGCCAAACTCTTACACGTAATAATTCGGGTTTTAAGGTCCCATCCACTAAATCTTTAGCATTTTGTAATACTGTATAATTGCCTGTTTGATTTTTAATACTGCTTTGCATGAAGTGAATAGATTTTGGATTAAGGTTTGTTTTCCCTAACAAAGCCAATGAAACCTTATGCGCATACGGCACTTTCGTAAGAAAACGTGCTGAATTTCCACCAGGTATGGCAGCAATAGCTAAAGATGCGTGCGCTTCCCCTCCGCCTATTTCCTCACCAAAAGTATTCGTACCTTGTGTGTGATAACCAAGGGCATCGCCTGCGGCGGAGAGACAGGACTAACTAATCACTATAAGGGCTTTATAAATCAATATTGTTTATTACTAATCAAAGCTCAATAATTTTATTTACTGTACCTACTTTAATACAGAGTTGATTATCAATTATTTGATAGTCATCTAACAAATCAAACTGCTCATTTTTCAATATATCTCCATTTTGGGAGACCAGTTTCATTGCAGCTTCTTCTAATATCAATAAAGAATTTGATTCAGTAATGTAAAAACCAATTAAAGGGGTTACAATAGTATAACTTGCTATTAACTCCATGTTATCAGCGACAATAAAAACCTCATTTTGATTATCAAGTACCATTAAATTACTATTAGTCCAAAGTAAAAGGTTCAACTCTTCTTGCTTTGAATCGCTATCAAAACCGATTATAAATAGTTTATCAGAAGTCAATGAGTCATAACCTACGTAACAATACCAAAACTCACCACCCTGTTCCTCGAGTATTAGTTTATTAATAGTACCCTGATTAGTAACAAAGGTTTTAAATTCTGCCTCACTATTGAATTGGTAAAATTTAACATACTTGTTTTTAAATATCATTTTCATAATTATCTCCCCATCAATTTAATAGTAATCAAATCCTGCCCTTTCCAAACGCTCTGCATTTTCAACCCTCCATTCAGTCCCATCAAAAGTGATTCTCGTGTAATAAACCCATCTTTTGATGACAATATATTTTTTGAATTATTCAATACTTTACCCAAATGACTATTCAAATAACTTCTACCTATTTCATTATCAAAAATGCCTATACTATTAAGCTGTCTTTGCATAGCAGTAGATCGTTGAATATTATGAAGCCTTCCTGTGGCTTTGCCAAATACGAAATCGAGCTTTTTACCTATGTTTGGAACAAGACTATTACCCCTACCCACACCACTAAGCGCATTACCCACATTATGCGCATACGGCACTTTCGTTCCAAACTTAGCAGCAGGTTTTGCAGCCTTAACAATTTTAATGGGAGTAAAAAATATACCAGCAACTTCTATACCAGCATTACTGGCGACCTCCTTCCCACTTGTTTCCTCACCAAAAGTATTCGTACCTTGCGTGTGATAAGCAAGTGCATCGCCTGCGGCGGAGAGCGGATTTAGATAATAAATAAAGCGACCGACACTAGGTCCAAACTCTCGAGCCACACCGTCTGCTTGGCTCATAAAACGCCAAAAACTTGCAGAAAAACTCGGACTATAACTGCCTGTGGGTTCAAACCTTGCCTCTACAACAATTTCAGACATATTCCCCTCGTGCCGCGACCAACCTCTATCTGCCCAAAGGTCTGCCGCACGATCGTACTCAAAAGGAGAAAATAAACTCAAAAAATGAGAAAATTCTGTGCTATTGCTGTATGTTACAGAAGGTGGAGGGTCTGATGGTTGAGTAGAACTTTCACCACCCACACTTTCTGCTGCCAAACCCGTCGGGTCATTGAATCCGATGGGGTTGTTGTAGGCATATTGATAGCTCGTGATGCTTGCAAAATAATCCGCCAACGCATCAACTCCCCAAAAACGACCGAGCTGTGGGTCGTAAGAGCGAAATGGCGTATCGTGCAAATCGAGCTGTAAGGCCCGCTCACTACAGCATAGAACTCAGGTTTATGTTATGTATCAACGTTGAAGTTTGAACAATCCAATACTATCTTCTGCAATATGCCATGTAGTGTAAAAATAATAACCACTGTTCAACTCATGAGACAATATTTTATTATTATTTAATGTAAATAATTCACACTTGTATAACTTTGTAATATTGTCTTCTTCTACATATTTTTTGAATAATTCTCTACCTGATACTCCTTGATTAGCGAGAATAAAGTCCAAGTTACCGTCATTGTCAAAATCTCCTATCGTATTTATAGAAGCCATGTATGCTTTTATTCTTATGATATACTTAGCATTCAAATTTATGATAAAATAGTTTGTATAATATTTAGGATTTAAATGAGAACAAGGCACCGCTAAAATTATATATTGATTCTGTTTAGTAGTTATTTTGTAAATAGGATAATGGCTACTAAAATCAAAAAAACAACTACTTGTGTTTTTGTAAAAAATATGTTCTGATACAATAGGTATAAGACTACTATCTATTGATATAGTAAGAACGCTATCTTCCCGCCGAATTATAAACTCATAGGTCGTATGCTCATCTTTTGCAGTAACAAAATTTACTCTATTTCCGAGAGTATCGGACGCATACACTCTTTTTGTAACTGTAAGTTCTTGCCTATCAGCATAATCTTTGACAGGCTCAGGTTGATAACTAAAAAATAGTAACATAATAGCAAGAAAACCGAAATACTTCATAAGTTATTGATTTTTAATCATAATAGTCAATTTCCCCTATTACCGTCAGCTCGAATAAATTCAGGTGTCTTCCGACTAAAAACAGTTCTGTTTATTGCAGCAGTAGTTTCAAAACGGTAAGAAAAACGCCCTCTTTCTCGTCCGTCAGTTCCATCAGCATTCTTCCAATATCTAATAATAGGGGCATTGTTCATTGGAACGCTAGCGATATTATAACCACCTGTATGGTTTACCCTCATAGTGCCCCAACGTTGTCCAAAACGCCGTGTTCGTTCATTGTACTGAGTCTCGATATCGGCACCATCCCAATGAGTTGCTCCATTTGTATTGTCTTGTGAAAATCCAAGCATTGCTTGTAAAGTTGCGTCAAAGGCAGCTTGCATTCCTTCAGAAGCAAATATATCTTCTATTGATGCACCTGTGATGGCATTATATCTTGCATTACCATCCCTAGTAGCATTAGAAATACGAGTGGCTGTTTGAGATAAAGTCTCGTCAGGGCTAAGATTATTATTATTTATTATCGCATGGGCAATACCTTGCATTTCATTGGAATCATTATTAGTAGCAGATTCTCCATAAACTGCTCCTATCACATTAATAATATCATTGTACTGTCCAACATAATTCATATCGCGACTCCATTTTGAAGCATCAGCAAAAGCAAATCCATTATCATCTTGCGCATAAGAATGTATAAAAAATACTTTCCCATCGTCAATTCCATCACTCCCTAAATAAGTGAGTTGGTTATCAGAGTTGACTATAAAATAATTACCATCAAGCTTCCCATCAGGATCAACCCTCAAAAGGGGATTGTTTTGCACAAAATTGTACGAACTCAGCCAATTGCGCTCCTCCGCCAGCGCATCTACCCCCCAAAACCTACCCAATTGCGGGTCTTGCTGACGGGCGTGGAAATCATACAAATGCAAACTCAAGGCGGTCTCTCGTTCTTTGCCGTTAAACAAAAACCGATACTCCTCTGCCCCCTGCACACTCTGCAAATCCCG
>JAFIER010000172.1 GCA_020832465.1 Bernardetiaceae bacterium | reverse complement strand
CAATTCGTTAGCTTCCTTTGTTTTGACGGGGTGCGTTGTGCCTTGACTGCCGTGTTTGCTTTGTTTGTGATTCCCATAATACCAAGCCACCTTATCAACATCATTAGAGCCTGCATATTTATAACCTTTACTTTTATTCCCTCCTCGAGCAGCAAACTCCCACTCAGCCTCTGTAGGTAATCTAAAGGTTTTGCCCGTAAGGGTATTAAGCTTCTCGATAAATTCTTTACAATCATTCCAACTCACACGCTCCACAGGGCAATCGTCGCAGCCTTTATTATTAAGCTCGGCGGGGCCGCTACCCATCACCGCTCGCCATAGCTTTTGCGTTACCTCAGTCTCCGCTATGTAATAATCCGATAAGGTTACTTTATGAGCTGGCTTTTCACTGTCATAACAGTCGCTACCCTGCTCGGGAGTGCAGCCCATAGTAAAAGTGCCGCCCTCTACGTAAATCATTTTGAAGGAAACGCCAGCAATCGTTTCTATAAAATCTTTTTGAGTAGCTACTTTGGCTTTCGCATTAGTATGTATGGCTTCTTTTTTTACTTTGTACTGTGTAAGCTGTTCTTGTAGGGCTATTACCTTCGTTTTTTGTGTTTGTAGTTCTTGGTTAAGCACTTTATTTTTATCAAGCTCGCCTTCCAAGACCTGCTGCAATTTCATAAGTTCCCGCACATTTTGATTATTTTTGCTCTGCCACGCCTTTAGTTCTGTTTCCAAATCTGTAATCTCCCGCGCTTGATTATTTTTCTGCTCGGTGGTGGCTTTAAGCGCAACTTCCTTTGTTTGTAGCTGCTTCTGAAAGTCATTTATTTCATACTCCAAGACCTGCTGCAATTTCATAAGTTCATGTACATTTTGATTGTTTTTATTCTGCCACGACTTTAGCTCTATTTCCAAATCTGTAATCACCCGCGCTTGGTTATTTTTCTGCTCAATAATAGTTTTAAGATTGGACTTTTGTGTTTGTAGTTCTTGGTTAAGCACTTTGTTTTTATCAAGCTCACTTTCCAAGACCTGCTGCAATTTCATAAATTCCTGCACCTTTTGCTTATGTTTACTCTGCCACGACTTTAGCTCTGTTTCCAAATCTGTAATCTCCCGCACTTGATTATTTTTCTGCTCGGTGGTGGCTTTAAGCGCAACTTCCTTTGCTTGTAGCTGCTTCTGTAAATTATCAATTTTGAAATTTAAGGCTTCAAGTGCTGAACCCGAAGTCGCATTTTTAGCCAAAGCCTCACGCATTTTTTGTAGTTGCTCGTGCAAATCCTTGACTTCTATTTGAAGTTTATTCTTTTGGCGTTCGCTTTTGTCAAGTTTATCTTCAACTAATACAACTTTAGCTCGGTAGGCTTCAAGTCTTTCAGTATTTCTCTCATTTTCTTGTTTTAAAATTTCATTAGCAACCTCGAGCTTTTTAATTTGTTCCTCTTCGGGTAGGCGTAGATTTAACTTATCTAAAATGCCTTTTAGATTTGAAGTTTGTACGTTTTTTAGCCTAAAAGGCAAAATCTTCGCATCGTAGTCTTTTCCTTCCAAAATAAAAAAAGCATGTTCGCTTTTGTTAGTCAGATGCCTATTGTTATAAAATAGCTTCCACTCATCCTCGACCCAAGAAGATTCGACCGAGTTAGGCGTACAGTGCAGAATAAAATGGTCGCAATGCTCTAAGGCATGCTCGATGCGCTTACTAAAATCCTCGCCTGCACTTTCTTTCAATTCTGTATTAGAAAAGAAAACCTGCAGCCCGCATTTGCGCAAAACCTGTACATATTTGATAGCCTCCTGCTCGTCTTTGGAGGAGAAACTGAAAAATATATCATAGTGCTTAGGCGGACTAACCTTGAGCTTTGCACGAGATTGTGTGTTTACAAACACTTGCAAACGCTCGTAGAAATCAGATGGGTATCCGCCGTGTACAAACTCATCTTCTAATCGCTTTAGTTTATGTCCAGCAATTCCGCATTCTTTAATTTTGTCGAAAGCCTTCGCTATTTTTGTATCTTGAATCAGCGAAAAAATCTCCTCCGCTTGTGCTTTTGTAAGTTTGTTCATAGATTATGCTTGTTTTTTCAACCTTTCCCTAACCTCATTCGAGCCTAAAAAGACCAACAAGGCTTGCATTTTGTTATGGTCTAAACCACCATTTTGTAGGGCAAATTGAATCGTATGGCGCATTTGCGAATAAGAATAATGCTTCTTTTGCTCAAAAAGTTTGTCCAGCGCATCTAATAAAGTTTGAAAATCTTGTGCTTGCGCCAAGTCTTTTAAATCTTCTACTGTCATAATTTCAACTTTTTTGTTGGTAGATGTTTGATTATTATTTGTTTGATTTGTATGGCTTTCGGGTTGCTCACCTTTCAAAGTTGCCAATTCTTCTTTAGCACGCTCGATTTCCTTTTTGAGTTGAAATTTTTGAGCAGTATTAGCAGTAATTGCCCAGTCTTCTTGTAGGGCTTCTATTTTTTCTTCGAGGATTTTGATGGTTTTTTGGCTCATAATACAAGGCATTTTTAAATTAGCAATTTCATCACGCCCTAAATTTAAATATTTTTTTGAAAAATATAGCTTGTCGGAAGCAATATTTTCAAGATTAAAATATAACCGCCCCTTTATCCCCTCCTTGAAAAGGTGGGGAGTTTGCCTACAGCTCCCCACCTAAGATTAGGACGGGCTGAAACCTCAAGGACGGGCGAAGACCTCCTTGACGGTTGTAAACAAATTGAAAAATATAGCTTGTCGGAAGCAATATTTTCAAGATTAAAATATAACCGCCCCTTTATCCCCTCCTTGAAAAGGTGGGGAGTTTGCCTACA
>JAFIER010000169.1 GCA_020832465.1 Bernardetiaceae bacterium | reverse complement strand
AAAGAGCGTGAATATATTGAAGAAACAGCATTTAAAGCAAAATATAAAAGCAGAGAAACAACATCAAACGGTTCTAATATTAAATTCAATCTTACAAGTGTTTCAGATAAGAATTGGGTTAGATTGAAGGAACTAAAAAATGAAGGAGTTATTTTATTTATTGATGACCAAAAAATTGGAAAAATTTTGGACTACCATCCAAAAGAGAATTTCATTACTATAAAAGACGCTTTTTGTAGCATTGACGAAATTGCAGAAAGTGGAGAATTAATTGAAGATGTAAGACAAGAAACAAGTCAATTTAAAAAACAAGTAGAAGCCTGCAAAAAGTTTGAGAAAACAGATGTTGTAAATCCTGCACTTTGCAGCATTATGGCAACGCCTGAAACTACTGCAATGCCCAACAATGCGTATTTGCAGACTTGGGAGTATGAGAATTTCAGAGATGATGTTTTTAATACAAACTTGCAAAATGACGATACGCAAAGAGAAGCAGTTTTAGAAGCCTTGCACCATAAACCTTTGTATTTAATTCAAGGACCGCCAGGTGCAGGAAAAACAACTGTTATTATTGAATTAATTCGTCAGATTATCAAAAGACAAAAAGATGTAAAAATTTTAGTTACTTCTCAATCAAACTTGGCAGTTGATAATGTTTTAGAAAAACTTGATGATATAAATCAAAATGAAAATGCAGACTTGAAGTTTATGCGTTTAGCAAGCGAAAACACGCTTGAAAAGGAAAATATTAGAACTTCAATTTTGCCACATACATTTGAAAACAAACTAAAAAATTGGGTTACTGAAACCGAACAGCGTGCAAAAAATTACTTTTCTGAGCATTTTGCAACACAACAAAAACAAAAAAGCCTAATTGAGTTTTATGATTTCTATTCTTTGCTTGACAAAGAAAACGGTTGGATAGATTTCAACCGAAGATTGCGAAGGAGCCAAAACTATATTAAACAACTTTTTGAAAGTGCGAAAGACTTCAAAGAAGTTAAAAAGATATTCGTGAAAGAATTGGGAAGTGAATTTTTGAAATTAAAAAGCATTCAGCGGGATTGGTTTGCCTTTTTAGGCGGTGTAACGGTTGAAGACGGAAAAGACCGAAAAAAATCAATGTTGAATAATGGAAGCACAGAGTTAGATTTCTTAACAGCAATGATGTTGCAAACCAACATAATGGGTGCAACCTGTATTCACATAGCCAGTAGCAAATACAGCAAAGTCAATTTTCGCTTTGACTATGTAATAATGGACGAAAGTAGTAAGGCTTCACCTGCCGAAACACTTGTGCCAATAAATATGGGACAAAACATTATTCTTATTGGCGACCACAAACAACTTCCACCAGTTATTACAAGAGAAGAAGCAGTTAAGAAAAACGTAAAATTAGAATTAGAAGATAATGGTTTAGATTTTGAAAAAGCGTTTGGTGAAAGTTTGTTTGAAAAACTTATCAAAGCATTTGAATCAGATGACAGCAAACAGAATTACATCAAAATGTTGGACATACAATATCGTATGCCAAAACAAGTTGGCTCTCTAATTTCCAAATATTTTTATGACGGCAAACTCAAAAATCCTGAAACATCTGTAATTCCTGATTACGACGGAGAAAAACATCACGAATTGTCTTTAAAGAAAGAAACTTCAATTATATTTTACAGCACTTCTCAGAGAGAGAACCCTAACGACAACAACAACAAGTTTAATCGCCAAAATAAGTGTAATGTTCAAGCAATTAAAGAATTATTGGAAAAACTAAATGTTCTTTACTCAGACAATTTAGCTAAACCAAAACCTTTCACTATTGGCATTATTGCAGGTTATCGTGGACAAGTTGATTTGCTAAAAAGTAGTATCAATCTATCTCAATATTCAAATTTTGTTCAAGTAGAAACAGACGAAAACGGAAAACAGAAAAAAACAAATCTCATTGAAATTAATACCGTTGATAAATTTCAAGGCGCAGAAAGAGATATTATCATTTATGACATTGTTCGTAGTAGCAAAGGACAAAGCAACATCGGATTTTTAGATGATTATAGACGTATTAATGTAGCCTTTTCAAGAGTTAAACGCTTGTTAATTGTTGTTGGCGACAGTGAATACTTAATCAAACGAGCCACTTTAAATCCAAACGGAAAGTTCACCGAGTTTAAGTTGCAACAAATTGGACAAGAACTTCAAGAACAAGGTTTAATATTTCATCAACTTAACCAAATTTTCTGATGACAAATAAAAAATCAAATAGTAAAATTAATAAGCATTTCCAACAAGTTTGGGAACGTTTCAAAGACCATCATAAGACAGAAGGCTTTAAACTTGTTAGCATTTTTGATATTTATCTTCCCTTTTGGCAATGCAAACAAAATGTTGTGGTTGAAAAAGAAATGGAACTTGACCGTTTCAGTAGGATAATATTAGAACTTGTAAATAGTAAAGTAACAAAACATTCTGAAATATGTGCTTTTTTAGGAATTGACGATGATAGTTTTGTAACGGTGCAGTTTCACTTTCTTTTAAAAAATGATTTGATAAGAGAAACACAAATTGGTATTTATGAAATTACTCACGAAGGTTTATCGTTCCTTCAAAACAAGACGAAATTAAAAAACATTGAAACGGTTGAATTTGAGTATTACATAACCGAAAAAATGGACTACTTGAAAAATGATTTAACGCAAGATTTCTTCGACCCAAAATTTCCAATTGACACGCAAGTATCGGCAGGAAGAAAAAGTAATTTTTCAGGTTATACTGTTATGCAAACCCACCAAGTTCAAAAATCAGAAACAGCAAAAGAAATTCCGCATAAACAAAAACCGACTTTCAGATTTGTTAGCGAGCAACGTAACAACTTTACAAGTTTCTTTAACAAACAATTTAAAGACAAGAACTTTTATGACTTCGCAGACAATGATCTTGAAGCACACAAGCGAAGTATTTGCTTTTATGGACTTCTTTACGAAAACGAAAGTAACCAAGATGAACGTATTTTGGAGATAAGGCAATCTCAAAAATCAATTAGACAATTTAAAAATTCAGAACTGGAGCAGACTTTGACAGATAAAGCAACTAAATATTTACAAAAAAACACAGAGTTTGCGTGATGAAAGAACACCGAAGCGATAACATCACCTAGCAAGCAGGGGTTTCGTGCTTCGTGTGACAGGTAGTAAATTCGAGGTTCAGTGATTAAACTGACATTTCGCCCCCCTAGTTTAGTTTTGTCTATTTATTAAACAACTTATAATCAAATATTTAATAATTGGTAAAAAAGTAAAGTAGGGGTGCGAAATGTCAGGTATAGTAAAAGATATGATTGAAAAGTACGCTAAACCATTTGAAAAACACATCGACTGACAAAAATGCCCATAACAGCCATTTTTACAAAAACATTTTTTTAGTACTAACAGTGAGGTACTAAAATTCCCCATCGTGAAAAAACAGCCAAAAATAACATCATAATTTTTTACTCCTGCTTTACTCAATACGCTCATACGCCCCGATATCTGGTGGGTCGCTACGGGGGTTCATTTCTAAATCAAACATAATACCTAAAGATGCACCCGCATCTTGAGCAGGGCTTAAACTATCGAGCTGAAAATCGCCCTCACGTGGATTTTTAAAACTCAAAAAATCATTGGCAGTAGAAATTTGATTGTTATTTATATCAAGTGATATATTTTCAGTTTTGAAAATATTATGGCTAAAAATAGTCTCAAAACCTGTAGCCTCCGAAGCTACAAAAAATAACTCCTCACGCAGACTCCCCCATACAATCGTATTAGACATATTCAACAAAAGTGGCTCTTCTAAAACTACCTCAGCGCCCCTATTATCTTGAAAAACAAAGCGATTACTCGCTACAAAAGAAGGCTCCTCCCGCAAAAAATTAAAACCATAATTAGCAAAAGTACAGTGTGCAAACTCATAATCACCACCTGCTAATAGCGTAACTGTTTGATTTAAGCAATTATGAATCAGCGTATTTTCTACTCTTACTTGGGAGTTTAGGCATAGCAAACCCGTTTCAGCCATGTTTTCAATAATGCTATTTTCTATCAAAAGCGCAGGCTGTGCCTCACGTGAAGGATTCCCAAAACGTATGCCTATCGTAGCATTACGAATACGCACATGACGCAATATATTGTTCCGACTGCGCTCCCCAAATATAATTCCAAACCACTGACCTATTTGATTGCGAAAAGCAGGATCGTTGCGAATGCTCGTAAAGCGAATCGGTCGTTCGACATCAGACTCCGCACGCAAAGTACCCTCTACCAAAAAAGCTGAACCAGGCATAAAATAAACCTCTACATTCGGTAATAAACGTAAAAAACCACGCACAAGCACACTACCCTCTATTACATAAGGTAAATTGCTATCCCAAACAACATTCCCATCAATAACCTCATTACGCAAAAAACGTGCATTCTGACCCCAGGCTCTTACCGGAATCCTTTGCTCAAAATCTTTTTGTACGATACGAATAAAATCTTCTATCAAAAATGGTAAATTTGCATCTGTAGCATCTAAGCGTGTTTGCAACAAAACTAACAAACTATCCCTACCACGCAAACGAACAGACTCCAAACGCTCGGTCTCCTGACCATTGATAATGAGTTGAAAAATAGAACTCGGAGTAGTCATACCTATTTTTGTGATTTCAACCGCCCGATTCGAAGGATTATAAATCTTAAAACGCTTCGTAAAACTACCCAAAGTTGTAAAAAGTGTATCAAATGAAATTGTATCCGAAGAAAAGCGCAAGCGTACAGACTCATTGCTAAGCAACTCTTCTTTGGGTTCACAAGCACTTAAACCCACCCAAAAAAGCATGACTACCAAAACAAATGAAGACGAGTAAGCTAATAATTTTGATATGATGATATGATGCAAAATAAATTTTGTTATGGTCAGTTAAAACAATAAAACGAATACATTAAACAAGTTGAAAGCCCTACATAAAATCTATATCCACATTCAAAGATATAATACAGACGCAAAATCTGAAAACAAAGCTACAAAAAACTCCGCAAAAAAAATATTGTATCAAACTTTGACTTTTTGCCATACCACCAATATACACTTTTCCATAGCCTGAGATTTGTAAACCCCACCTTATAGAAAAATGGACTTAGCAATAACATCTCTCCGAGAAATGTTATCGCTGACTGGCAAATATCTATATGGTGTGTTTTTTACGAAAAAAATGCGTAAAATATTTTTTTAGCTTAGTCTAAATTTTTATATTTGCATTATCTAAATTTTTTATCACAAAAATCAAACTAATATTTTATATGAAACGAATTACTGTAATCCTATATATGTATCTGCTTTTAAGCAGTTGGCAATTTTTATATGCACAAAATGCGGAGTTAAAAGGCAAACTGACTTCTTTTGAAACTAATGCACCTCTTGCTTATGCACAAATAGGCTTTCCGCAATTAGGCTTGGGCACAGTCTCGGATACTTTAGGGCATTACAAAATAGTCAATATTCCAGTGGGTACTTATCGTTTGGAGGTGCGCCTAAATGGTTATAAGCGCATTGCAAAGTTAATTACTATAAGCAGTTCTGAAACGCTGGATTTGGATTTTCAGCTCGAAGAAAAGACTGAATTTCTCGATGAAATAGTCATTATAGATAAGCAAAGTGGGCTCACTGTGCAGTCGCCTTATAGCATCTCTAGTATCAATACCCAAGATATTTATCTCAAAGGCAATCCAAGTGGCATCATGGGTATGATAAGAGAAGATCCATCGGTATATGCAGCTGAAATGGGACAGGGCATTGTCAAACCTTTTATACGTGGCTTAGGCTTTTCGCGTGTAGTTACGCTTTTTCAAGGCAGTAAATTAGAAAATCATCAATGGGGCGCAGACCATGGCTTAGGTTTGAATGATTTGGGCGTGAGCAAAGTTGATATTATCAAAGGACCAGCTTCTATTTTATATGGTTCAGGCGCAATAGGTGGAATTTTATTGTTAAAAGACGATGAATATTATCTGGATAATAAAGAGCTAAATGGCAGGCTGGGTATGACCTATAACAGCGTATCTGGAGGCATGCGACCTACGCTATCACTCGGCAAATCTTTTGAAAATGGATTTTTTATTGCAGCAGACGGTGCTTACGAAAACCACGCTGACTACGTAGATGGCGAAGGGCGCATCATAGGAAATTCGCGTTTTAACTCCCAAACTTTTCGTTTTCATACCGGAGTTAAAAACGAAAATTTTGAAAATAAAATTTCTTATACCTATCTAAACCAAAATTTAGGCATTATAGAAGAAGATGAAATGGAAGAAGGCGAATCCTTAGCCACTACACGATACGACCGCAATATGCAACTCCCTTTTCAAAAAGTAAACGACCATATAATTACATATCGCCAAAATACAAACCACAAAAAATGGTCGACTTCGCTCAACTTATCTTATCACCTCAACAATAGAGAAGAAATTGAAGATGATTTTGACGAGCTCGATTTAGGATTGCGCCAAACCCACTTTTTCTATAACGCACGCGCCTCGCACCAAACTACTGAAGCTTGGCAGAATACTTTTGGCGTGCAGGGTTCGTTTTTACAAAGTCGAAACAAAGAAGAAGCTGAAGAGATTCTGATTCCCGATGCCAATTATACCGATGTGGGATTGTACTACCTCACAGGGGTGCGCAAAGGAAAGGCTTTTTTGCAAGGCGGCTTGCGCTATGATGTGCGCAGGGTAAATGCTTTTGCCGATGCAGAGCATCTTATAGAATATGGATACGAACTCCCAGGCAACCCCACGGACCGCCGTTTGAGCTCAAACTTTTCAGGGCTAACCAGTTCATTGGGCTTGAGTTATGATGTAACGCCACAAAATATGCTTAAATTCAATTTGGCTACGGGATTTCGTGCACCAGATTTAGCCGAACTTTATTCCAACGGACCGCACCCAGGTACGAACCGCTTTGAAGTAGGTAATGCCAATTTTGACCGAGAGCAGAGCTATCAAGCAGATTTAAATTGGATTCACGAAAGTGAAAAAATTGACTTCTCATTTGCTGTATATGCCAATCGGATTGAAAATTATATCTTTTTCAGCGGTACGGGCGAAATTTTGAACAGCGGTTTAGAAATTTGGAAGTTTCAACAATCTAATGCTTTTTTGTACGGTGCGGAGCTACAAGCAAGCTATCGCATTATGCCACAAGACAAACTCAAACTCCTCGCTACGGCTAATCTTGTGCGTGGGCGAGACATAGAGGCTACTATGCCACTCACATTTATTCCAGCTGATAATTATAGTTTGAGCCTGCAAAGTAAGCCCTTTGCGCAAAAGCCTACACAGCTTTTTGTTACTTTCCGTTATGTCGATATGCAAAATCGCCCCGGCATCAACGAATTGCAAACCGATGCCTATACCTTGCTTAATGCAGGTGTGCAGCATAAAATCTCTTGGAACAAACGCAACTTGCATGTAGGCATTACAGGGTTTAATCTTTTGAATCAAACTTATATAGACCACATGTCCATACTTCGTGCTTTCAATGTAACGCACGCAGGGCGCAATCTGATGCTCAATGCCATGTTAGAGTTTTAGCCACTTGCAACATAGAATAATATCGCATCTTGTTGCTGGCTGGCGAATGTATAGTAGTACGGAACAGCATAAGCAAATATCGCATTAGTCAGAAAAACTCTCTCTTAGTTCAAAAGTCAAAACAAAAAGTTAGTTTTTATTGAAAGCTAACTTTTTTTTGTTATCTTAGTCATAAGAACTTAGGCAATCTGAAGACTGACAGCTTTTTAACACCTGTTAGTTATTGATTATCAACGCTTTTTGCATAAATAGTTTTCAAAACAAAACCCCAATATACGATGAACGGAATTGATTTTGTCAGAGACGAACAAGGCAAAACTACAAAAGCAGTAATAGACCTGACCCAGCATAGAGAGCTTTTTGAACGCATTTTTAATGAATATATGCAAGCGCAATATGCCGAACCTACACCCAAAAATAAAAAACAAGCTCAAGGTATTGCACTTGAACTCATAGACGAAGCACGCCAATATATAGGCACACCTTATAAAGGTGGCGGCACGGATAATCGAGGCATGGACTGCTCCGGCTTTACACAAACAACATTTGCAGCTTTAGGCATACCCATACCAAGAAGCTCAAGAGACCAAGCGCAAATTGGCAGGCATGTACCTATAGAGGAAGTAGTACCAGGCGATTTAGTGTTTTTTGTAACGGGTTCAGACCCTAATCGCATTAGCCACGTGGGTATTATTACTGAAAGTGGCGATACATTAGATGACCTCACTTTTATTCACGCTTCAACCTCGAGAGGGGTTGTCGAAGAGCCCCTTTTTAGATATGATTATTGGAAACGTGCATTCAGACACGCACGAAGAATAGAACTCATGGCTTGAGTGTACAAAAAAACGTCATTTAAGGCTACAAAAAAGAACAGCCCTTTTTAGTTATTTAATAAGCTCATAAACAGAGACCTGCTGAAATAATAAAAAAGCACGACGGGTGCTTAGTTCTGAAACTACCTAAGTTGATTAACTAACTTGACGTACACCTGTACACCTCTAATAAAAAAAATTGAAACTGCGACTTGCGCCCTCTCATTATTAAATTTTGAATAATAAACGCGCAAGTATTTGTCTTATTTTAAAATAATGACTAAATTGGTTTATTCCTTATCTTTTACGTAAATACCTTGACATGGAACCCGAGAAACCAAGCTCCTCAGCCTTAAAAGTGCCTTATCATCATACTCATTTTGATAGGCAGACTTTGCAAGCCATTTTTAATCCTAAAAGCATTGCTTTGATAGGCGCAAGCGAACGGCAAGCAAGTATAGGGTCTAAAATTATGCGCAATTTGATAACAAATAAAGCAGAATCACGCCAAATTTATCCTGTCAATCTCAAGCGCAAAGAAGTCATGGGTATCGATGCTTATAGGCATATTAAGGATATTCCTGAACCTGTAGATTTGGCTATTATTGCTACGCCCGCCCACACCGTACCAGATGTATTGAAAGAGTGTGCAGAGGCTGGTGCAAAAGGTGCAATTATCATCTCGGCGGGTTTTAGAGAGGTAGGCGAAAGAGGTCTGAAACTCGAGCAGGAGTTGCAAGATATTATAAAAGGTTACAAAATAAGACTCATAGGGCCTAATTGCATTGGCATTATGAAACCCCAGCATAAGCTCAATGCTACTTTTCTGAACCAAGATGCACTACCCGGTACGATTGGTTTTGCGAGCCAAAGCGGTGCTTTATGCGGTGCTATTTTAGACTGGAGTTTTAAAGTCAATGTCGGATTTAGTGCTTTTATATCCGTAGGTTCAATGACTGATCTTGACTGGAGCGATATTATCTACTATTTGGGCGATGACCCGCATACAAGGGTTATTGTTTTGTATATGGAATCTGTCAAAAATGCGGGTGCATTTCTCTCAGCAGCGCGCGAGATAGCTTATACGAAGCCTATTATTATTATCAAATCCGGACGCACAGAAAAATCTGCCGCTGCCGCCACTTCCCATACAGGCACTATGGCTGGTGCAGATGCTACTTTCGATGCCGCCTTTAGGCGTTCGGGCGTTTTGCGTGTAAACTCTATTGCTGATATGTTTTATATGGCAAAAGTATTAGCCAAGCAACCTCGTCCATTTGGCAAAAGCTTAGCAATTATTACCAACTCTGGCGGTCCTGGCATTATCGCTGCTGATGCCTTGATTGAAGACGGCGGCGAATTAGCAGAACTTTCGCAAAGTTCTATGGAGGCTTTAAATCAGTTTTTACCAGAAGCCTGGAGTCATAGTAATCCTATTGATATACAAAGCTTTGCCCCCCCTGAAAACTATAAAAAAGCCATAGAAATTGCTTGTGAAGATAAAAATATTCACGCTATTCTTGTCGTGCTTGCACCGCAAGGATTTGCAGAACCTACAGAAACGGCTAAGTTAATTGCAAGTTTAAAAAAATCTAAAACAAAACCTATTCTCGCCGCTTGGATGGGCGGAAAAGATGTAGAAGAAGGCGTACAAATTCTTAATGATGCCGATATTCCTACCTTTTCTTATCCGGATACGGCAGTGCGTATTTTTAATTATATGTGGCGTTATAGCTACAATTTAAGAGGTGTGTATGAAACGCCACAACCCGCTGCGGACTTAGAAGAAAACCCACCAGACCGCCAACGTGCTGAAAATATCATTAAAAAAGCACAAGAAAGCGGGCGCACAATCCTAAGCGAATACGAATCAAAAGAAATTTTGAAAGCCTATAAGTTGCCCGTTGCCAAAACCTATGTCGCTTATAGCAAAGAGGAAGCCATTACTATGGCTAAGGAAATTGGATTCCCCGTAGTTTTAAAAGTGCATTCGCATCAAGTGCCACACAAAATGCGATATGGCGGCGTAAAGCTCAACCTCGAAAATGCTTCACAAGTGCGTGAAGCTTTTATACAAATCAAAGAAAATATTACAAGCCGTATCAACGAAGAAGCATTCTTAGGCGTTACCGTACAGCCTATGAACGAAGTCAGAGGGGCAGAGCTTATTGCTGGAAGTACCGTTGATGAACAGTTCGGTCCTATTTTGCTCTTCGGCACAGGCGGGCAGTTGGCAAATTATTATAAAGACCACGTCGTAGCCTTGCCACCGCTCAATACTACCTTAGCAAGGCGCGCACTCGAGCAGATTCAAATCTATAAAACCCTCAAAAGCGAGGGCTTAATTCCCGCTAGCGTAGTCAAACAGTTAGAGGCTTTTATGGTAAGATTTAGCCTTTTGATAACCGAGCAGCCTTGGATTAAGGATATGGATATGAACCCCGTTTTGATTTCTATTGAATCCCGAGTCATTGAAATATTAGATGCTCATATAGAACTCCACCCCGCCGATACTGCACCAGAGACCATGAAGCCTTTAGCTATACGTCCATACCCCTCTCAATATGAGCAAGAGGTAGTTTTGAAAGACGGTACAAAAGCATTGCTACGCCCCATACGCGCTGAAGATGAACCCTTAGCCGTAGATTTTCATAAAAAACTCTCCGCTGAAAGCGTATATTTGAGATATTTCTATGCTATGAGCCTTAATATGCGCATATCCCATGAGCGTTTGTCTCGTATTTGCTTTGCTGATTATGCCAAAGACATCAATATTGTGCTCGAAATAGAAGTAAATGAAGGCGAACTCGAAATTTGGGCTGCTGGTAGGGTTATTAAGTTGAGAGGTACGCCCGATGCCGAGTTTGGTGTTGCTATAGCCGATATGCATCAAAAAAAGGGAATAGGTATGCTACTCATGAATGCGCTCATTAATGTCTGTATTGGCGAGAATATTCGCTATCTCTTTGCAGATGTACTGCCTAATAATACAGGTATGAAAGTATTATGCGAAAAATTAGGGTTTAGCATTACCCGAGATTTTGACGAGGGTGTCCTCAAAGTTGCCCTTGATATACAAGCATTAAAGGCTAAAAAACAAGACGAACAAGCGCATGCCTAAGCCAAAAAATAACAGTATAAGCTTTGCATTTTTTCTATAGTCTTGACTATTTGCGATTTTATGTGTACATTTGTTTCCAATTATAAATATTTTCTATTGTGTTTTGATACAAACACCTAAAATATTACACTTTTAGGTGCTTGTATAAGGCTTACTAATTAGCTTTGCAATAGCATTTATTTTTTATAGGAATGCTCACATAAACAAAGGTTAAACTATTACCGTGAAAGAACTTTTGCAAAAATATACCAATAAATACTCTCGCTTTATACCCATCAATGGCACAATGATTCACTACCGTATGGAAGGAGAAGGACCGCCCTTATTGCTCTTGCACGGTGCATTCTCTTCTTTGCATACTTATGATGCTTGGACCAAAACGCTCAAGGAACATTTTACGGTGATTCGTTATGATTTGCCCGGCTTCGGTCTTACCGGTCCGAATGCAGAAGATGATTATACAATACAAAATCATATTTCGTATCTCAATAAGTTTTTACAAGCCTTAGATATTCAAGATTGCTATATCGCTGGAAGTTCGCTTGGCGGTTGGATAGCGTGGGAGTTTGCGGTTTGGTTTCCACGTAAAGTCAAAAAACTTATTCTTTTAGATGCCGCTGGATTTTTAGATTTAAAAAGTATTCCTTTTGCATTTAAATTAGCGCGTACTGCTCCCTTTGCCAAACGTGTTACGAGGTTTGTAGTCAAAAGAAATATTTTAGAGGGTTTTGTAGATGAGGTCTATTACGACCGCATGAAAGTCAGTTTTGATTTAGTAACTCGTTACTACGATTTATTCACCAGGGAGGGAAATCCAGAGGCTTTTGTTAAGTTTGTCAATACAAAATTTAAGGATAACACACGCTACCTCAAATCTTTGCGTGTGCCTACACTTATTCTATGGGGGCGTGAAGACCGCTGGATACCCTTAGCTACTGGAGAGCGATTTCACCAAGCCATTCCAGAAAATGAAATGATTATTTACGATAAAGTAGGGCATCTGCCTATGGAAGAGATTCCTTCCCAATCCGTAGGCGATGTACTGTATTTTTTGAAATAATTTTCATTTTTGAGCACTAACAGATTTTCACAACGCTGTTAGTGCTAATATGCCTACACCTAATAATTACAGTCGCAATCCTAACACAACAACGTCATCAGTTTGTTTATACTCCGCTTTCCAATCTTGAAAAGTTTCGTTTAAGATTTGATTTTGTGTTTCTAAATCTTGATTAGCAATTTCGATAAGTAGGTTCTTAAATCGTTTTTTCATAAATTTTCGATTTCTCGGACCGCCAAACTGGTCAGGATAGCCATCTGAAAACATATATACCATGCTTTCTTTTTCAGGATAAGGAATGTGCTGCATATCAAAGACTTTTTCTTTGTACATACGTGAAAATCCAATCGGCACTCTATTACCTTTGTAATTGTGCATTTTTCCTTTTTCTACAATATATAGATTTTGATTTGCCCCTATAAAATCAATTTTTTTCTTTTTTGCATCTATGCGAATAAGTGCAATATCCATACCGTCAGCAAGCCCATCTTTTTCATTGGCTTTGAGCAGTTGGCATAAACGGTTATCGAGGGTATGAAAAACTTCTGAAAGATTTTCTGTATTATATTCGTCAATGACTTCATTGAGAATGCTAATGCCGAGTATCGTAACGAAAGCAGCTGAAGTGCCATGTCCGGTGCAATCAGCTACGGCAATAAGCTGCACATCACCTACATTTTTTACCCAATAAAAATCCCCACTAACAATATCTTTGGGTTTGTTTATCAAAAAAGCCTCTGGTAGATTTTCTTTTATATTAGGCAATAGTGCTTGCTGAATACGCAAAGCATATTTCAGATTATCTGTAAGTTGAGTATGCTTTTTAGTGATGACTTCTTTTTGATATTGCAGTTCGCTAATATCCGTAGCTACTGTAATATAATTCGTAACAAGCTCGCTATCATTTTTCACTGCACTTACAATAAGATTAACCCAATAAGCCTCACCTCGCTTATTGTAAAGTTGTAAGTTGCGACTTACAGTAGCGCTGTGTTGCAAATCTTGTATAAAATTTTTAATATTTTGCTCTGTAGCTTTTTGCTTACGCAAAAATTTTGGAAAAGAATAACCCTCTATTTCAGTGGCATCATAACCTGTAATTTCGGCATGGCTCGGATTTGTCCAAATAATATTTCCCTCTTTATCTGTAATCGTAATTGCGTTTGTGGCTTTCTGCGCAACAAGTGAAAGTTTTTGTAGTTCATACTGTGTTTGTAGCAAACTTTCGTTAATGGTTTGCAACTCTTCTGATTGCTGTCTAATCTCCTCTTCGGAGGTAATAAGCTCTTCATTTTTTTCAGAAATCTCACGTGTACGTTGCTTGACTTTTAGCTCAAGCTCGTCTTTTGCTTTTTGAGCAATTTCTAAAGCTAAGGCTTGTGCATCTTCTTTTTCTTTTTTGAAAAGTTGGTAGCGATCGCTCAATGCCAAGCCAAGTAGTACCACCTCGCACAAAGAGCCTACAATAACCCCATGACGAGCAAGTCCTGTATATTCTATAACTCCTAAGTTTGCTAATGAAATAAATATCCCGCCAGCAATATAAAGGAACCACGCTAACACAAAAAAACGTGCTGATTTATTTCCCCTACGCCATACAATAATACTTGCCGTAAGAATCATAATCAGATGTATGCTTAAAAGGCTACTCGTCAGGCGTGTAGCAGCAAAATCTATTAGGGTATAAACCGCAAGTACTGCACAAAGCACTAAGGTTACTCTAAATATTTTGATAAAAATAGGCGCGTAGTGGCGCATATTCAAAAACTGATTGCTAAAAAGAATGGTCATTACTATGATATTTACCATAGCTAACTTCGCTACATACAAACTCAAAATAGGTGTATTGGGCCAAAGAAATCTAAAAGTATAACCCGTAACCGTAGAAAAAATAGCTAAGGTCGTAAAAATCGTAATAATGTAATAAAGATAACTACGATCTCGCAGAAAAAACCATATAAAAAAATTATAAATCATCATGACGAAAAGCGAACCAAAATAAAGCCCATAAAGCATATCAAGCCTATCTTGTGAACGCTTCAAATGTGCCTGCTCTTGCACTAAAATCGAAAAAGCTAAAGGAGATACACCACTAATGCGCAAATAAAAAGTTTGAGACTCGGCATGGCTAAAATCCAAAGGAAAAACAAAGGAATTATAAACCAAAGGACGGCTATAAAAAGGGAATAGATAACCCGTTTTTAGCATCTGCCAGTTATCATTTGGATCTTTGAAATAAAATTCAACAGTATCGGCAAAAATCCAATTATAATGCAATAACCAAGTCTGAGTTGTATCTCTATTTTTAAGCTCGATACGTGCCCAATAAGAATTTTTAGTATAACCAAAAGTAGGTGTATCGCGGTCGGAAGGCGTAAAATTAGCAGTATGGATATTCTCTATATTATGCGTACGAAGCGTATCGCAATAGATGTAGAGTTTATCCTCTCCTATGACATATTCTAACGATTGATTACTCAGGGTTACTTCTTGAGCACTTGCATATTGAAACGCTAAGCAAAGGCTTAACATGCTCAAAATAAGCAATATTTTTAGACGCATGGTGTATTTGATGTAAATGGTTAAGCCAAATTACTTATAAAAAAATATATTTTTCGTGCATTATATTACATGCCAATGAAATCACTCCACAAAGAGACGGAAAAATGATATTAAAGGTTACGTAGCAATGACAAAATTAGCCTAAAAATAGCATTTGGGGGGCTATAAGATTATGCTATCGCGTCAATAGGGTGTACGACAACTTTGCTAAATGTGTGCAACACTAACAGTTTGCAAAAAACTGTTACTGCTAAAAGCTTATTAGCTGGCCGCTGACTGCACTACAAATCCCAAACTATGAAAAAATGTATAGTGGTATGATCGAGTATAAAAAAAACTGCAAAAAAAATGACATTTCTTTATGAAATGTCATTTTTTTTCTTGCTTTCCAACTTAGTACTTTGCAGCTTTATCAATCCAAGCCTCGACTTCGGCTTCGGTAGGTGGCTGCACAGTTTTGATTTTAAGTTTCTTACGCATTCGGCATACTTCGTTAAAAAGCGCGGCGGGTTTCTGCTCTGCAATTTGAGGCATAGTATGCAATCCAATTTTATGAAAAATAGGCATAAAATCAGATGCAATACCTATACTTTCAAAATCTTTTGGTGTAGCCATTTCTATTTTTTTCTCAGCACGCATCTGCGGAAAAAACAGCACCTCTTGAATAGAAGGTGAGTTCGTCATAATCATAGAGAGCCTATCTATGCCAATACCCAAACCTGCGGTAGGTGGCATACCGTATTCTAAAGCACGTAAATAGTCTTCATCTAGCATCATCGCCTCATCATCGCCACGCTTAGCAAGCTCGAGCTGCTCTTCGAAGCGTTTGCGCTGGTCTATCGGGTCGTTGAGTTCGGAAAACGCATTACAAATTTCTTTGCCATTACAAATAGCTTCAAATCGCTCTACAAGACCCTCTTTTGTACGGTGCTTTTTGGCTAAAGGAGACATCTCAACGGGGTAATCCGTAATAAAAGTAGGCTGAATAAGCTGTGATTCACATTTTTCACCAAAAATCTCATCGATAAGTTTGGCTTTACCCATAGAATCATCTATCGGAACGTTGAGGTTTTGGGCTGTTTGACGAAGCTCGGCCTCGCTCATTTCAGAAATATCTATACCTGTAAAATGTTCGATAGCCTCGTACATGGTGAAGCGTTTCCAAGGGCGTTTGAAGTTTATATCATTCTCGCCTACACGAACAATCGTAGTGCCGTGCAACTCAAGTGCAATTTTTTCAATTACTTCCTCGACCAAATTCATCATCCATTCGTAATCTTTATAGGCTACATAAAGTTCTATTTGTGTAAATTCCGGATTGTGAAAACGGCTCATGCCTTCATTTCTAAAATCCTTAGAAAATTCATACACACCGTCGTAGCCTCCAACAATCAATCTTTTGAGATATAACTCATTGGCAATACGCAAATAAAGCGTCATATCCAACGTATTGTGGTGTGTTTTGAAAGGACGTGCGGCTGCGCCACCATAAATCGGTTGCAAAATCGGAGTCTCGACCTCAAGATAGCCTTTTTCATTAAGATAATCACGCATTACATTCATCAGGCGACTACGCTTAACGAAAATATCACGTACTTTCGGGTTTACAATCAAATCTACATATCGCTGGCGATAACGCTGCTCGGGGTCTGTAAAGGCATCATAAGTTTTAGTATTACCCGCTTCATCTTTAGCTTCTTTAACAATAGGCAGGGGACGAAGCGACTTTGAAAGCACAGTAAGCGATTGCGCATAAATGGTAGTCTCACCGAGCTTTGTTTTGAACACATAACCTTTGATACCTACAATATCACCAATATCCAGCAATTTTTTAAATACTGTATTATAAAGTGTTTTATCCTCATCTGGACAAAGGTCATCTCGCCTTAGATACACCTGAATTCTACCACTGCTATCCTCTAATTCCACAAAAGAAGCCGAGCCTTGCACTCGCCGACTCATGATTCTACCAGCAATAGATACCGCTTTAAAAGCATCAGGATTAGCATCAAACTCACTTTTTATTTGTTTAGTCTGATGCGTAACTTCATAAGTATCAGCTGGGTAAGGATTAATACCCAAGGATTCTAATTGTGCTTTTTTATCTCTTCGGAGAATTTCTTGTTCGCTCAAAAATGCCTGCATGCTATGATTGTGCTTTTTTTGTAAATGATTTTTTGTAATGCGCAAATATACACTTTTTTTAGCATTTTATCCTATGTATAGCCTTCTTTTTATTTCAAAACCAAAATCACTTTCAAACCACTCGCAAGGGCTACAACCACTCATAGGAATTTGAAATCTTTAATCTTGAAAATCTCAAAATTCCCTCGTCGTTGCCTGGGTCTTTTAGGTTTGTGAGTCTAAATAAAGTAACCCCAAAAGCAACAACTATCCAAAAAACCTCCCCATTCCTTTGCCTAAGTCGGAAAAAAGAGTTATTTTTACTTATACTTTGTACCACCTTTTGGACAGAAATATTATGAGCAAAAAACTAATTCGTTTTGATTGGGCTGTCAAAAAACTGCTTCGCAATAAGGCAAACTTTGTTGTCTTAGAGGGTTTTTTGTCTGAACTTTTCTTTGATGACATCAAAATC
>JAFIER010000154.1 GCA_020832465.1 Bernardetiaceae bacterium | reverse complement strand
GCCTCCCCCCTGAAATTGGGCAGTTGAAAAATTTGACCGGGCTGGATTTGTGGAGTAACGCATTAACAAGCCTCCCCCCTGAAATTGGGCAGTTGAAAAATTTAACCGTGCTAAATTTTCAAGGGAGTCCAGCGTTATCTTTGGCAAGTATATGTAAGGCTTTGGCAACATATCCCAAACAGATTATTATGACTACAGAGAGTTATTATTCCTTGGGCGATGATAAAAATATTCTGTTAGTCAAGATACAGAAGCAAGACAGCCTGCCCGCTGAAATTGGGCAGTTGAAAAATTTGACGAGTTTGGATTTGAGTTATAACCGAGATTTAGACTTTGCTGATGTGTTTAAAAAGCTTGGTAGATTAGAAAATTTGACGAAGTTGAATTTAAACTCTAATAAATTAACAAGCCTCCCCCCTGAAATTGGGCAGTTGAAAAATTTAACTAAGCTGAGTTTGGAATATAATCAACTAACGACTCTTCCATCTGAAATTGGGCAGTTGAAAAATTTAACCGAGATGATTTTGTCTAAGAATAAATTAACAAGCCTACCCCCTGAAATTGGGCAGTTGAAAAATTTAACGAAGCTGAATTTAAGATCTAGTAAACTAACAAGCCTACCCCCTGAAATTGGGCAGTTGCAAAATTTAACTAAGCTGATTTTGGAATATAATCAACTCACGACTCTTCAATCTGAAATTGGGCAGTTGCAAAATTTGACGACGTTGTATTTGTACAACAACCAATTAACGAGCCTTCCCGCTGAAGTCGGGCGGTTACAAAATTTGATGAAGTTGGATTTGAACAGTAACCAATTAACGAGCCTTCCCGCAGAAATTGGTCAACTCACGAATTTGACGAGTTTGGATTTGAGAGATAACCAATTAACAAGCCTCCCCCCTGAAATAGCCAAGCTTATAAACTTAAATAGCTTATTCTTGAAGAATAATAACTTCAAGTATTTTTATGAAGGTGTAGCCGATTTACTTTTAGAAAAATCAAAGGTATCAAGTTCTTTGGTAAATAAACTGAGATTGAGTGAGCTAAGTAGTTTGGATTTGCAAGAGAGAGAGTTGAGTTCCCTATTGCCTATAACAGGTCAATTAAAAAGTTTGAAATCGCTAATCATACAAATAGATAAAGCAGAGCAACTATCCCCTGAAATCGCAAATACTGAAAATTTAGAAACTCTTCGTATCAAGAGTAGTAGCTTGATTAGGTTACCGAAAGAATTTAGTGAACTCAAACAACTCAGGGTGTTGGATATTAAAAGTTGTAATCGCTTAGATTTTTCAAGTCTATGTGATGTCTTGAAAAGATTTGATCAATTTTTGGTCGTGAGAGCATTTTATAGCTCCTCCTTTTCAAACTCACCTTCATCTTACGGAAAAGACACACTACTTGTCCTGACCCCGCCGCAGATGCTAATTACTGAAGAGGTTAGTCAATTGAATAATTTAGTTAGTTTGTATATAAGTTCAAATCAAGCCAGTAAACTGCCTGAGCAGATTGCTTCCTTAGATAACCTACAAAAAATATACATAGACTATGAACCTATCTATGGCTCTTTGCCTAAGGGACTTGCCACTTTTTTAGAAAACCGTACAAATCTCGGTAGTTCTGAGCTTGACATCTTGCTCAATACTGATAATTTAGATAAGTTTTCTTTTACCTATCGTCTGGAAAATAGTTTTGAGGAAAACCAGACCTACTACCGTCAATATAGTTTTTTGGAATATTTTCTATCTAACTATCTTATTTTAGGTTTAATGCCCAATACATCGGAAGAGGAGTTTAAGCAAAGGCTCGAGCAGGTTGGTTATGATGAGAACGATTTGAGTCAAAGAAATAATTTTTACTTTGATATTGAAGAGGTTGTTTTTTACGATAAGCGGAGTAACACCGTTCTTGATACTCTTTTTGAACTCATACATAGTGGTTATGTCAATCTATACTACCGTTTGCCTAATGCTGAAAGTTACCTTATCGGCAAATACAGAAAAAAAAGCTTAGCAGATAACTTATTTTTTGAAAACCTAGGTGCTATCTGGATAAATCCTTTTGATTATACAGATCAGAGGTACTACCACCGTGCCCTTTATACAGGTCTTTATACAGGTAAGTTAGTAGCATTTAAAGATTTGAATAAAGGGGTAGAGAAGCAAATCACTTCCAAACAAGATTTGGATAGTATAGCTAATGAACTTCGCTCAGTACCAGCACTGCTCACTAAACTAAAAGACCGTAGATTTAAACCTGATAAGGCACAACAGACAGCAAGGGACACCTTGTGGCAGGGGTATGAAACTTATTATGCGAATACTGGTGGCTTTTTTATAAGCAAAATTTGGTATGAACCTATAGACCAAGAAGAGCAGAAAATACTTGCCTCTAATTTATTGAGTGGCAATTTTAATGGAATCATTCGTTCTTATCAGAATGATTCTTTAAGGTCGCGAGCAGGTGATGAAGAGTTTAAAAATCGTATTTATCGAATATTCTTAAAAGAGAACGAAGAGCAGATTAGTTCGGCAGAACTATCGGCTGAAGAAATATCATACGAGCAGCTCAATATCTTAGTACAAAAGCTGTATAATAAATCTTTGGCAGAAGTCCTTGAGGTAGGGTGGGTTGTGCCCTTATGTTTTAGTACGGCGCAGAATCGTATATATACTGCATTTAGCAATACTCCAGATATAGTATTTGATAGTACTCTAAATACATATTCTGCTGGGCACAGGCGTGATGCTAATGCAGCAAGTGTAAATTTATATATAGGTGCTCAATATACTGCAAGTGGCAAAAGGGAATTGATAGCTACTTTTTCTATGAAAGAGGTTTGGGAAAATCTAATCAATGACAACCCTGACTTTTTCTACTGGGATATGACAAAAATAAGAGTTCGCGCAGTAGGCTTTCAAGAACCGACTACAGGAGAGCGTAAGGAGGTCAGTTCTGCCAAAGACCTCAAAATACTAAAAAAGCAGATACCAGTTGATGGTCAGTTGCTAAAAAACTCTTTGTACAAGCCTCTATTGTCAGACTTTGATAAATATCTGGATTGAGACAGATAGGAGATGAGAGGGCAGTCTTATGCTAATGGACGGGTTTTAGACCTAAGTTCTGATTAGGATAGCACCCTCTCATTTTTATTTTTCCAAAATGACAAAACACACTTAGAAATAAATTCTCAAATCTTTATTCCCCCCCCCCAAAGCAAACGATTAAAAAATTCATAATGACCACCATTTTCGTGCTTTTGGCGATGAGCCTGAGCAGCACATTAGTTAAAATGGGCTCTTCTAAACTTTATACGGAAATATGCTTTTCCACAAATAAATTTGTGGGCTTAATCGAGTAAAACCCGCGATTTTAATCGTGGGAGCTAAAAAGCTGTAGGAATCTTTTTCAACGAAGTTTTAGTATTCAGTGCATTTTTGGTGCTCTGCGGATAGCTTCAATTACTCAATTGCCAATGAGTTTTTTTTATGTCGTATGGGCTGACCTTTTTTCGCTTTAAGTTTACCTTGGTAATAAGCCAACTCACCATTGACAAATACAGCTTCAATGCCTTCTGAGTATTGATTAGGATTAGCTACATTTGCTTTTCCATTGACTTTATTTTTATCAAAAACCACAAGGTCTGCTAAGTAGCCATTTTTTATTTTTCCCCTTTTTGCAAGTGGTGCGCCTATAAGTTTTTGAGGCATACTTGTCATTTTCTCAAGCATTTTATGTAGGGGGATTCCTATTTTTGTACCGTGATGTAAGGCGGTAGCAAAACAGCCCGCTCCTCTTGGGTGGTTATTAGCCGCACGGCTACGCTCTATGCCACCATCAGAGCCAATCATACAAAAATCTTCTTGTAAGGCTAAATCAACAGTTTTTTTCATATCCATTGTACCCTCAGGAACAGCTACCAAACGCCAATATCCCTCTTTTCTATATTTGTAAAACAAACTTTTTGTGAGTTTTTGCCCTGTGCCTACAACTTCTAAATCTTCGTAAGAAATGCCATATCTCTGCTTCCAACCTGGCCCGAAGCGTGTGGAGGGCACATAAGTAGCCCAATAAGAATAAGGATATACACAGGCTGTTATGTGTAATCCCTGTGATATAGCTTCTCTGATTAGTGTTAAGGCTTTTTCCATATTAAAAGTGCCTCCTGTAGAGTTTATATGATCTATATGTACGCTAACTCCTGTTTGTTTGGCTATATCTATGGCTTCTTTTATTCCTTCGAGCTCTTTTTCAGCTGAAGAGTAGCGCAGGTGTAAAAATAATGGACGATTATATTTTTGCGCTAATTGAGCGTAAGCGACGGTCTCTTGAGTAGGTGTAGGCTGGTATTCTATACTATGGGATACGCCAAGCGCACCATCTGCTAAATTTTCTTCAACTTTGCGTAAACGCTCTTTCAGACTTTTATACTGGGTGCGAATACGCATAACTTTAGTAGAAACACCATAGTTAATCCAATGTTGTTTTTCCCTAAAATGATTGTAATAATAATGCGCATTATGATGACCGCCGTGCATTTGTAAGGCGGTTGTTACACCGTCAGCAAGTTTATATTCTTCAAATATAGTATAACTCTGTTCTGTATTACGTCCATTATCAGCCAGAATATCAATAAAACCCGCAGAGGTGATATAATTCGTTCCATCAATTACTTTATCAGCTTGCAATGGATCTGAACTAATTAAAATAGAATTATCGTGCTTTATTCCAATATGACAACAGCGTTCTTTTGCACCCTCAAATATGGTAGTATTAGCAATGACATATTTGAAAGCATTATCCGTAAGCACAGCTGCAGCCCATGCATTTTGAGATAGGCTATAAAGCGGGGATAGCAAGGCAACTTTACCTATGCGAGATAAAAAATCTCGTCTTGATATATCTTCTTTCATCATACTTGTAGTTATATTTTATGAATCAAATCAAAATCAAACAAAAGCAAATATTAGGCTTAAGCCAATTTTACAAAGAATTAAATACCTAATTATTAAATACTTAAGCCTAATCGTTACATCTTTTGATAATTGATGTTTTGCGTTAGCTATGTTAAAAAGCTCAAATGATATTTATTTAAGAAATATCATTTGAGCTTTTCTGACGCTTAGCCCCGAATTTGTAACGGATAAGATTTTTTTCCTTGCTATGCTGAAATGTTATTCGGAATTTAGAGTTTTTAAAGAAAAAATTAAATAATTTTAGCTTTTGTAGGGCGATGTTTAGACTTTTATTTATCTGTATTTTTTTGTGCTTGATTGGAGTATCTAACTACTCTTTAGCCTGGGACGATGGCATAGAAGAGTTAGATTATGCTGATATTTTTGGTGAAGACTATGCAAAAGCACAAAAATTTATGCAGCATCACGAAATAGATTTTCAGCGTTTGATAGGAGAGCGGCATTATAAAAAAGCAATGGCTGTTGTGTTTCCAGAGCAGTTGCGCTACAAAATACTCTTAGACTTCCTCGAGACCCAGGCACTTTTACAGCTTTATGTAGAAGAGGGAACGCAGGGGGCAGACTTTTCAATCGGTTATTTTCAAATGAAACCCTCTTTCGCCGAAAATTTAGAAACATATTGCAAAAGCCAGCCCCGTTTTTCTTACCACTTGATTACAAAATTTCAATCTGCAGAGCACGGCGATGACAAACAGATACGCCGTGAGCGTATAACACGTTTGCAGAAGCTCGAGTGGCAGCTGATTTACCTATCTGCTTTTATCGAGATTGCTTACCATCGTTTTCCTTTTTTGAGCGACTACGACACGCAACAAAGTATTATTTTTTTAGCCGCAGCCTATAATGCAGGTATAGACAAAACACAAAAACAAATCGAGGCAGTTCAAAAACTCAAGATTTTTCCTTATGGTAAAATAATTGGAAATCAGCAATATAGCTATGTAAATATATCCCGTTATTTTTATACTCACTATTTTTAAAGCACCCCAAACTAATCTTTTTTGATATGAAAAAAAATATGTTAATCCCGACAATGTTGCTCCTGATACTCATGGTGCAAGCCTGCAAACAAGACACGAGAAGTCTTATCAATCCGCCATTCCCCTCACTCGATGTGCCTTTCGAGATTTTTGAGTTCGATGTAGCTGAAGGCGGCACATTTGTCTTACCGACAACGGGCACACGTATCCATGTACCGACCAACGCATTTAAAAATGCTGACGGAAAAACTATCAATGGCACAGTAGCTTTGCATTTTAGAGAAATGGAAAAGCAGTTAGACCTCTTTCGCACGGGCATAACTATGAGTTATGATACGGCTGGACGCAATGAAAATTTTACCAGCGCAGGTATGTTTGAGCTACGCGCTTTCAAAGAAAAAGAAGCGCTCGAGCTGAGCAAGCCCATTGAAGTAGAACTCGCCTCTGATGAAGGCGATACAGATTATTCCTTTTATCAGCTTGATGAAGAGCAGGGGTGGCAGTATATCAATACCAGCGCACCCGATAGCAACCGATACAAAATCAAATCCTTAGACTCGTTAGATAAGGCACTTGAAAATACATCTGCTTTTGGCAAAGAGTTTTTTGCTTTCAACTACGATGTACTTATAGATGCTTATTTTAAGCAAAACACAAAAAAAATACTTAGAAATAAGAAAAATCAAACCATACGTCGCCGTATAGAAAAATACGGAATATATCAGCTTAGGAATCCTTACATCACTGGAATAGATATTCGTCAAAGTATGAACAAGAAAGGAAGTCCAGACCCTTTACTTTTTTGGTTATGGAAGTTCGACGAGCCTACCAATATACCCAGTTGGTTGAGCAATCCAAAGGCAAAAGTAGAAATAAAAGCCTTATCCACTTGGCAGTATTTGCTTACGGCTACTTATAATAATCGCACTTGGAAACGCAACATCTATCCTGTGATGTCGCTACGTGAGGTTTTCAAACACACACCCAGAGATTGGAAAGCCAATAATAAAAAATATTTGAAACAGGTAGAAAATTCAAATAGAGAGTTCCTTGAGCAGTTACAAGTCCAAAGAAAAGCCATAGAAAGGCAAAAAGATTTTATGCGCACTATGAAAGTAAATGATTTAGCCGTTTATAATTATGATAGGTTGCTCAAGCAAGATGATTACATACAGATTCAAGCCTCTTTTGATGTGGGCAGTAGCCAAGAAGAAGAATTGCTCTCTGTGGTGTATTTTCTTCCTGATGCTGAGAAGAGCGTAATAAGTTTCCATCAATCCAGTTTTGAGGAGTTATTTTACATATCGCCCTCCCTGCCGGGCATATATTGTGCCGTACTTTCAGATGGGCACTTAGCCATAACAGATGATAATTATTTCGAGAGCTTAGATTTCTCACGCCTTAGACGAGATAAAAAGCATCGCTTCAAGCTCAGACGAACTGATACGCCTATCAATTCTATCGAGGACTTAGAAGAGGTGCTCAACCTAAAAGACAAAGATGAGAATGCAACCAATGAAGAAGAACCAATAGCAGCTTTGTAAAAAATTGTACTCACCTTTGACAAAGTTTCAAACCTTGTCAAAGGTTTCATTATATACTACTTAAGCCATGAAAGTTTTTTTGTTAGAAGATGACTTCCATTATTGTAAACATATCAAAAAAGTATTAGGTAGGTTGTGCTGTGAAATTATGCACATTTATCAAGATACTCAGGAGGAAGGGATTATTGAGGCAGCTTTATCGTCTGACATTGATTTATATCTTCTAGATATTGAAATAATGGGGCAGCAGACGGCGGGGTTAGAGTTCGCAAAAAGATTGCGAAAAGCACAAACCGAACATAAGATTTTGTATCAAGGTCATATTGTATATCTATCAGGTCATCAAGTATTTGATAATGCTTATCGTTCAGACTACCCTACGCCTGCTGATTATTTGTACAAACCAACCTCTTCGGAGCAGTTGTATCGTACACTTCGGGAGTGCATAACGAAAATTAAAAGTAGGCAAAAGTACTTCTATATCAATGCACGTCGCTATCTTATTGATGATATTTTATATATAGACACTATCCCAGAGCAAAAACTCTGTAAAGTGCATTTAAAACAAGGTAATTTTCTCATTACAACCTGTACGCTTAGTGATTTTATAGATGCCAAGCGTGAGAGTCGGGCTTATGCTTACGGAAAGTTATCAAAAGTCAATAAGAGTTTGCTTGTCAATCTCGATAATGTAGTCCGCGTACGCAAATCACCCACAAACCGTGCTACACGTCTCTTTTTTTCCGAAGATACAGATAGCACCCATTACGTCGACACTTCTGTAATCTTGGGTAAACCCATACGGGATTATTTTAGCCGTTGAACGGTAGATGTAATGATGGAGCATGGCTGTGTAAGGTTGGGGGTTTTTGTTGCTTAATTCTTCACCCTTGATATGATAAATTACGTTATCGAGCTTATCAAAGAGAGTTACACCGTCTTAGAAAAGTAATGTTTTTTCGATTTTATATCCAAACCCATACTACTAGACAAAAGCTAATTTAGCTATCATACTACTATACATTCGCTAGCCAGAAATAACATTTCTTTGAGAGATGTTCTTTCTAAGCCCATTTTTCCATAGTGTGGGGTCACGCTATGGAAAAATGTATAGTAGTATGATCCAAACCTAAAAATTTATATTATTATGAAAAATTCATTTAAGTTGTAGTTAGTAAAAAGGTCGTAAAAAATTGATAAACAATTTAATACGACCTAAAAGTTTTGCAAAAGGTGTATATTTGTATGTACTAAAATAAATATTACCATTAAGCAAACTTCTATTCCAATGTTACAAAAAAAACACAAAATACGTTGATTTAGTTGAAAAATATTTCAAAGGTTCTTTTTGCGAATCAATAAAAGAGCTTAAAGCCGAATGGTTTCAAAGTTTTAAGTATGGGTTTGGTTATAGACGAAATATTTTATCCTTTGGATTTTGAGTTTGTAAGAAAGATGCCTAAAACGGCTTCAAAAGAAGAAAAACAAGCCAATTCTGCTGTCAAAGTAGCTGAAAAGTTGGTCAAGCGATTACAATCTTTTTACAATAATTTTAAAAAAGACTCCCCCCCCCCTCCTCCTCAAAAAAAGTTGGGGAGTTTTTTTTTTACATATCAAAGAATTTCTGTATATTGCAAGCGTATTTTATGTCCAAATAGAATGTTATGCCCGTGTTTGTAAAATTCTGTAGATTTATTTTCAAAATTAAAGGCTGGAAACTTGTGCGCAGCGAAGCAGCAGATTCCGAAACTTTATCACGATGTGTGATGATAGCCGCACCCCACACAACCAACTGGGACGCTATCTATACCATAGCTTGCTTTGATATGATGGGTATCAACTGGCGCTTTACACTCAAAAAAGAATGGCTCAAACCACCCTTCGGA
>JAFIER010000150.1 GCA_020832465.1 Bernardetiaceae bacterium | reverse complement strand
GCTGCTGCCGCTGAAAAACTCGCCGTTACATCGACCAATGCACCATCAGAATTTAAGCCCGTAAGTGTTACCGTTTGAGGGCTACCTGTTATCGCAAAAGTTTGTCCGTTCACGACTAAGTCGCCTGTGGCTGGTGGATTTGCGTAGGTTACGGTTATTTCTTGAGTGTATTCGTTTGTCGCAGGTTCACAAGCGGTTGGTGTGCCTGCTGTGAGTGCCGTTATAGCGCAGTTATTATTAAGTATAACCACTGTATAATCCTCTGCTTGCCCTTCGGCAGCTACGCTACAGGGGGTGGGGTCTGGACTGCCCATCCATACGGCAGCTATGCGCATACGCAAAGGTTGGTCGAATAAAACCCCTGCTGTCGGTATCGTAATAGTTTGTGTAATCCCAAAAGCACCACCTATATTTACAGAAATTCCTGTAAGAATCTCTTCACCAGGGTCATCAAAATCACCGTCGTTGTTAAAATCTATGTAAGCGCGTACCTTGTGCGCAAAACCAAAAGTACGGATTGTCAAATTATAATCATTACCCGCCTCTACAGTTGTGCCTTGTGTACAGGTTCTATCAACGTAAGTACCTTCTGGGTTTGAACCCTGCGAGGCTACGTTGATTGTATTGAACTGCACACGCTGCACACCTTCGTTAAAGAAAGTTCCCGTAGCTGTCGGTATGCAGGCTACGGCAGGCGGTATAGCTGGTGGGGGGGTGCCTCCTAAGGAAGAGATAAGCCCAGGTCGCTGTGTCGTTAGGGCAGCACGCATGCGTGTTTTTTGTCCGTCAGTGAATCTGTCAGGACAAGTAGAGTACGACATGATATTGTTCAGTACAGGCAATGGTCCGAAACCCGCACAAGCATTAGTAGTACACTGAAAATGGTTAGCGTCGTGTGGGTCTGTATCGCAGACTCTATCGCCATCTGTAGTGCAATCATCATTAGCAGGACAGACACCAATACCTGTCGAGCCTTGAAAAGTATGGAACAAAGCAAGTGCGTGCCCAATCTCATGGGGAAGTGTAGTGCTTGTAGGAGCAATTTGAGTGGCGAGCATTACTGTGCCATCGACATTAGCGGCCGCACCAGGAAAATAAGCAAATCCAGCGACAAAAGTACCAGCAGTACCATCAGCACCGTTAATTTTGCTTACAACCCAGATGTTATAATAATCTGTATTAGGCCATCGGCTAAGGTCTTTCACATCTATTTCTGGCGCACCCGGTGCGGGTGCTCCCATAGACATACCATCGGCAGCAAAAGCTGGAAGCGAAGCGCCCGCATTGACACGGTTTATACCCGTAGTGGCATTACAGTTGGGATCTCTTTGTGCAAGGATAAATTCTATCTCGACATCGACTCCTCCAGCGGTAAAAAATGCGCCTTGATTTCTGAACCAGTCATTGAGCCCATCAACCATAGCAATAATATTGGCATCAGTAGGATTATAAATCGTACCGATTGCGCCGCCAGTATGCATAACGTGGACAACAAGTGGGATTTGATATACCGTACCCGTTTTGACTCCACCGGGATTAGCATCGATATAATCTTTAATATCTTTGAGCATTTTTTCGTGCTGCAAAGCATATTCAGTGTCTGTATCCATCAGATTTTGATGAATAATATCCGTACCGCAAGGCTCGACATAAGGGCTTCCCGGTGGTGGGGCTACGCCTAACTGTGCTTGTACGTTGGAAAGGGATAGGATAGTAATTACAAAAATTGTAATCCAATACAGTAAAAACTTAATTTTTTGCATAGAAATATAAATGAAATATGAGACTTATCTTGATATGTAGTTTTGTAGTATGAAGTATGCGTACTTAATCCTGCCTCAAAAATAAAGCCTTTCATGCAAATAAACAGCATTAAGTCTTAAATAATTTTCACAATCTTGTTTATTTTTTTAAGACGGCTTTGGTTTGTTTAAGATATTGCACTCAATATCTTATTTTTATACAAAAAACAGCCACTTTACGCATAAAGCATAAAGTAGCTGTTTAATAATATTTTAGTACCGCTAATTAAGGCTTACTCTTTGAGAAAACGCTTTTGCAAGCTTTCCTTATTATTAGATAATTCTAAAATATATACACCATTGGCATAATTGGAAATATCGAGCTTACCTTGCAAAAATGCACCTTCTTTAACTTGCTTGAAACCTGTAATTTCTCGTCCGAGTACATCATAAATTTTGATGCTATACTCACCTTCAAAATTATTTTTGAGGCTAAACGAAATACGCTCAGTACTGGGGTTAGGATAGAGCACTAATTTATCGTCTTCAAATACCCCACTACCTTCAGGCAATTCAAAAAGTAATACAAACCTTTTTTGCGTTAAGCCTGGCGTAGCATTGAAAGCATATTCAGGATTTTCTTTCAAATCGTGCATCATGTGCGTAAGCGAATCATAGAGATACACTTTATGCAAGTCATGAAAATATTTGAGTTCACTCAGCGATACCGTATGCCTACCCTCTTGCTTAATATCCACTGCAATAGGAATTTGCATACTTACATTGAAAGATGGCATACCATTGATAGCAAAGAAAAGCGATTTTTCCTCACCTTCGTAAAAAGAATATAAAGAAGGTGCATTACCGTTATGCAACCTCAATTTGCGTGCATCGTAATAATAATCAAAATCAGCTGTTGCGCCTTTTTCAAAATAGATTGCCATTTCATCTCCGATATGGTTATCTTTTTTGATTTGCATTTTGATAAGTCCTTCTTTAAGTCCCTTTTCCTCCTCTTCACCAAAGAAGCGAGGATTAGTATAGCTTGTAACTCTAATATCATTGTTATATGTAAGGCTGCCGCCTGCTGGTTCAGCTTCAACCCAAAATCCTTGCATAGTAGCAATCTGATTCGTTCCGCCATTTACACCTACATCATTGACATAACTTGCATAGTTCGTACCGTAACGGCTCGTCGGGATATCGATGTAAATAGCATTGGCTACACCCGTGGAGTTATTATAAAGCTCATTCCATAAAATAGGTGAAGGGTAGGGATTACCCATTAAGTTGAATGAGCCATTGGGTGCACCCAAGCCGTTGTTAGTTATATTTATTGAACCAATATTGCCGTTATTAAGTGTGCCATTCAAATCCAAAGTAGTGAGTGCCGAGACATTCGCTTGGTAGCCACGCATAACTTCAAAATCCGTAGTTGTTGGTACTTTAAAACCTACTAAGAAGCCATCATAATAAAACGTAGGCGTACCTGCACTGCTCTCGTCATAAAGGAAAAGTGTAGGGAATGGACTCACCGTTGCCGGCTCTGGTGCAGTATTAAAGGCTGTATTCAACACAAGACTCATATTGTTTGAAAGCTGATTAATCGGTGCTGAAACAAAAGGTGAAGCTATCACATGATAACCACCCACTCCATCATAACCACCTAAATCAGCCACCGAAGGCATATAACGTTCCATTATTACCCTGCCTTGTACCGTATTTGTAGGATCGGCATTGATAACCATCGCAGAGTAAGTTTCCGTAGAGCGCAATGCAAAATCAACACCCGCATTTACAAACACATCACCAGCTTGCATATTCAAAACCTGCTGCACGCTCATATCCCCAGTAATAGTCAAACTACCACCAGGAGTATTCACTTCTATGCTCGTAATTTCTATTTGTGTGTAATCCGTTGCATCTGATGTAAATATCAGCGTTTTATCTACAACTACATCTTCTATATACTCGCGCAAAGCAATTATCTTAATGGTTTCGCCTGCTACTGCAGCATCAACAGCATCTTGAATTGAGGTATAATAAATATCTTGATCCACATTCCAAACATCTCCACCTCCACAATCCGCAGGTGAAGTAAAGAGATTGTTTTGAGTAAATGTACAAGCCGCATCATCGGAAAAGCTCGCCGTTACATTCACACCCGCACCATCGGCTGTTAAGCCCGTTAAGGTTACAGTCTGAGG
>JAFIER010000143.1 GCA_020832465.1 Bernardetiaceae bacterium | reverse complement strand
GAAGAAAAGTAAGTGCAAAAATAGCATACTACAAAAGTATAAAAAATCGCACTTTAAAATATTTTTATAAATATTTCATTTAATTTATTATCTAAGTCCCCTGAAAACTTACTATAAGAAATATCTAAATCTTGTAGTATTTCTTCAAATTTTTGGTATCCATTTTTGCTTCGTAACTCTACCCAATTAACTTTCAAACTATCTAATTGTATTTTATTTAGATCTGAAAGTTTATCAGCTATGAAAACTTTGCTATCTCGCGCAATTACAGCATCCGCACTTTCAGGATTTCCTTTGCCCATCAATTTTACTTCACATTTGTGATTTTGTTTATTACTGATAAGGTAGAAGTCAATTTCTCGTTCAAAACCTAACTCATTTTTTTGTTTACCTTTTGAACCTTTCAAGTGAATTGCGTAGTTTTTGCTCTGCACTTCAAAAAGCATACACAAAGTTTGCATCAATGGTTTTTCAACCTTTTTACCAGCTGTACTCCACAAACCACCACGTAAAGCAGCACGTTTTACCGCTAATGTGTTAATAACTATTAAGCTTTCATTGATATTCAATTCCACGCTTACACCACGAAATTTAATAGTCAAAGTTAGATCTATTTCATTTTGATTTTCAATAAGTTGAGAAATTGAGTTATATAAAATTTCGTAATGATTATTTGAAGCATCTATTACAATTTCCTTCCTTGCAGAATTAAACATATTAGTAATAGTCTTTTTATTAAGACCTGAATTTATGGCAATTTCTTCTGAGCTCAATTCAGGATTTAAAAATTCTTTTTTGTACCAGTCAATCACATCTTTATTTCGCAATTTTGCTTGTACAACTTTTTCAAAAAAATCCATTGAAAATTGCAAAAATTGAGCATTAATAAGTGCAACTATTTCTATTCTGTAGTCTTGCCCTTTTATTAAGCGTGTAATAATTTTTTTTGTAACTTGTTCTGTTAGCGTCATTGCTTTATGGTAAAATATAGTTAATAAACTCTTGTAAAGTTAAAAATTTAGTTCTATTCTCTTCCAATAGATTAGGTTTTGCTTTGGTTTTCATATATTCAAAATAAGTGGGTTCTTTTTCTGTAAGAAAAAACTTTCTTTTTAAGGCTTTTGCGGTTTTACCTACTGTCCCACTTCCTGCAAAAGGATCAAAAACTAAATCATCTTTGAAAGAATAATATTGAATTACTCTTTTGCAAAGCTCTACTGGAAAGACTGCTGAGTGTACTTTGTCAAAACAAGGATCTATTTCCCAAACATTAGTTTTTTCGTAACCTTCACCAACACGACTTTCTTCAGTACATTCTTTATTATAACTTCTTATATTCCAATCAATCAGTTTAGTTGTACTTTTACGATAAACCATTAAATACTCTGTTACAGCATTAGGTTTATACATTAATGGTTTTCTATGCTGCATAAATCCACCTATTCTATTTTTTACAGAATAATCGGGCTTTTTCCAAATTATATCATCTATAAACTCCCAACCATTTTTAACAATATATTGATGTAAATCAAAAGGTATAGGATAGCGTTTACTACTATGTGAACGACTAATGCGAGGGATAATAATAGGTGATGTATTAACAATTAAAAAGCGGCCTTCCTTTGTAATACGATGTACTTCTTTGAAAACAGCTTCCAAAAAATCTAAGTAAGCCTGATAGCTTGGATAAATAGAATAATCTCTTGCATTATAATAAGGTGGTGAAGTAAACGTTAAATGTATACTCTCGTTAGGAACGTATTTCAATACATCTATTACATCACCATTAACTACTACATTTTTCAAAAAATCGTAAGTCTGTGTATGAGCCATATGCCCTTTTTGAGAGTTATCTTTTACTGAAAAAAACTCTTTATAAATCACCGTTCTTACCATTTCATTGGGATGGTTTACTAAGGGTTTAAGTTTTCTCTCTAGTTCTTTATCTTTTTCAAAAACTAGCAAAGCACGGATAGCCTGACATACAATTTTGGGGTCTTTGTCTTGTAAAATTTTATATAAAATTTCTTTATTTTCAGGGTTTCTCATTCTACCTATCGCCGAGACTACTTCCCGTTTTACACTTGTATTAGTTTCACTATCAAGCATTTTAGATAGATAAATAAAAAAAGTATTATCTTTTAACTTAGCAACATTTTTAACTGACCAAAGTCTTATTTGATGATGTTCGTGACTAAGAAGTGGTATCAAAAAATCTCCATTAAATCCCTTAGGCAGATAGCCTAAATTTTTTAACACAAATAATATACTACCACTATCTCGTTGCTCTTCTATGAGACAAGCTAAATCATTTTTATCTTTGAATGTCTGAAGTAATTCTTTTGTAATCATGTCAATTATTTCAAATTTTATAGAACAAGGTTTAAATATTCTCGCTACTGCTCGAGTCTGAATTGTGAAGTGCCAACCTTCTTGTCCCTTGACTGAGACTAATACTTTTTAATTGCTTTAGACGCTAACTAAATAGTACAAGAGGCAGTATAGTTAAACATTTTTTTTTTCAATAAAAAAACGAATCTCCTATTAAAGTAGTATAGAAACTTACTTTCTTAGCGTTATACATATGTTACAATAATACATAGTTTTTTCTAAACTTGCAAATTATTATCTCTCCTTAGTAGTAAGTTTTATCGTTTTTAAGCTCTATTAATTCTTGATTATTTTTTTAACCCCATAATTATGAGCTTTTTAACAATAGATACACTACCTGAAATATAAGGAAACATGTATAAAAAATCGCTAATTATATTTGCATTTTGCATAAAAAAGCATTTAATTTGCGTGAAAGAAATAGCATATACCCAAAAATTTGTCTAAAAAAATTAAAATCATGAGCAAAGCACTAAGCAAACACGCCAACAATCGAGTAGGTCTGTACCAACTGATTGATTACTTCGAAAAATCGCCCGTAAGTAAGGGTAATTATGCCCGAATTGCCAAACAATATTTACGCTTTACCTTAGATAATGCACTGCTTATCAATCAGTTTAGCATTGATAAATTTGTAGAAAACCGCTCTCCTGTGTACCGCACAGCTTGTAAAAAATTTTTAGAATTTTCGCAAAACCGTCAAGTATCAGAAGTCTATGACGATACGAGACCCTCTTACAAAGGCAATCATATTGTATTGGCTTTTTTGGGTGATGCCCAACTCGGCGAAAGTAGTAAAGAAACGTATGCTAAGGCTATTAACGAATATCATAAATTTTTGGATAGCAAAGACCGTGGCGCATCGCGCCAATCGCTATTGCTTTTTATAGATAAACTCAAAAAAGAAGACGTAAGCCCTCATACTATCAACAACTACCTCTCAGCTATTAGAAGGTATTTGAGTTATTGCATCGAAAAAAAAGACCGACTCGGCATTACAAACGACGAACTCGAGCAAATTGAAGATATGCTTAGTGTAAAAAATTTGAAAATTGATGGCACAAAATTTCAAAAAGAAAGCCTTACCGAAGAAGAGCGCGCCCATCTCATTGATTGCATCGAAAACCCACGAGATAAAGCCGTGATTGCACTTATGGCATATCAAGGCTTGAGAAGCGTCGAACTTGTGCGCCTGCGATGGCAAGACATCAAAGAACACAAAGGAAAAACATTTTTAACCGTACTCGGAAAAGGACGAAATGAAAGAGAATGGATTCCGATGCTACCCGCTTGTCATAAAATCTTGATCGCTTATCAAGTATCTATCACACGACCAGAAGGTGATATGTTTGGATTTAATGATACAAGCACCATAAGAAAAATTACAAATAAATGGCTCGAAGTAGCAGGCCTTAAGCGTGAAGGCGTATCCGCACATAGCCTAAGACATACCGCAGCACAAATTTTGATGCAAAAAGGAGTGCCTAAAGCAATGATTCAAAGATTTTTGAGACATAAATCAGAATCAACTACAAGCATTTATACCGCCAGACAAGAAGATATGGACTTTTTAAACTTTGATTTCGAAAACTAAAAATAACAGATATACCAAGGGGGGTGTACCTCAAGTTGGTAAATCGGCTTAGCTAACTGTAGCCCAAAGCTCCAGCTTCGAAAATGGCTTATAACGAAGCTGGAGCTTCATTACTACAGGCGCACAAATGTTACTTATGGGCTAATTTAATAAAGTTATCTTACACCCGATATACCACAAATAAGCACTGAGAGTGCTCAGCGAACTCTCAGTGCTACAATGATTTTAAAGGAAGAGCGAGAGACAAGATTGATCATATCATTATCCGTTCCCGTAAGGACTTTACTTATTCGCCTCTACATTGGCTTTGCGTTGATAGATAAAAGGACTATCAGCTTTCGGTTCGTAGTATTCATAAAAGAGCGGAATGCGCTCAAATGTTACTTTATTTTTGTTATCAATATCTATAATCAACTCGGGCATATCGCTTTTGATGTTGTCAAAAATGCCAATCATAATATCGTAATAATTTAATCTACCAAAATGTCGTTGCGAAATATCCCAATTGAGGTAAGGCGTAACAGCTTGATTTTTCATGTAAAAAGACTTATCACTACCAAGCACTAAAATTTTTTTATTTTGATGCGCAAAGTCTGCAGAGGCTGGTGCCTTGATTTCTGTTTTTTCTAAATCTACCCACCAGCCCTCAGGCACAAAACGAAATTCCCAATGAAGTGAAATCGCTACCAAAAAACCCATAATAGTCAAAAAATAAAGTTCTGCAAGCCACTGCCTTTTAAAATTCAAAAAAGCATAACTCATAAAAAATGCTATCATAGGCACAAAAACTACAAACTGAAACGCATCAAAATTATAGCATAAAGGCAACATCAATACGGATAATATAAGCCAAAGTACCATCATTTGATGACAATAAGTTTGAAAATTAATATAATTGCCCTTGCTAAACACTTTAAAAAGAGACCACAAAAGCACTAAAACAAGCGGTGCGAAAAGCCACAAACTCTCGCGCAAACTGATAGAAAAAGACGGAGATAATTGAAAAAATGAAAAAATATTATACAACAGAAAAACACGCAAACCACCCGTATAATACAAAAAGATAAAAACTGCAAAAAAAGGAAGGCTAAAACCAAAAAGCATCAACATATATTGGCGAAGATTCGTAGAGCGAAATACATTAAGACCTATAGCTATCCATATCAAAAAAATGATCGTTGGATAGTGAAATAAATAAGCCAGACCCGCCAAAACACCAATGCTAAAAATACGCGCATCACTCGTCTTCTCCTCCAAGGTAAAAACTCGCCGCATAATCATAAGTAAAAAAGTAAGTGCAATAAGCATCGGCGAAAGACGCATAAAATCAGGCACATAGCTCATGACAATAACATATAACAAAGCAGGCAAATAACTGCGTTCCTTAAAAAATTCGCGTTTAAGCAATAAATTATTGAATAGTATTGCTTGTAAAAAAACCAAAATTATTGCAAAAACACGCAATGCCCACTCCGAACGACCAAAAAAGTAGTGAAACGAAGCATAAAGCCAACCCGAAAATGGTGCAATATGCTCCCAAGTTTGGCTATAAAGCCAATCGCCCATACGCACTTTCTCACCCACAAGAAGCCAGCTTAATTCAGGCGCACTCAAAGCAGCCTCTTGCCATACAAACGGAATGCGAAGCAAGATAAGTATGCCCAAAATAAGAATTAAGCGAAAAGGATCATTAACTCTAAATAATTGTAACACAAATAGTTGGTTTTATAAATGCGATTAAAAAATAACATATTGCAAAGAAATGTTATTTCTATACTAAAATACTACTGTCTGCAAAGTTAGCAACTAAACAAATGCGCCAGTAATTTACAAAAAAATAACGAAACTTGTAATAAAAATCAGGATTTAACTACTTATTGCACATGAATATATTTCAATTATGGTTCGAAAGTCTGCGATTTTCCGTAGGTGCACTGCGAGAAAACTTACTCCGCACTTTACTCTCTCTTTTGGGCGTAACGGTCGGTATTTTTGCTATTATTGGCGTACTCACGATGGTTGAAGCCTTAGAAAGAGGTATCAAAGATAGCCTTTCTTTCTTAGGCGATAAAGTCATCTATGTGCAAAAATGGCCCTGGACATTTTCCGAAAACTACCCTTGGTGGGAGTACGTCAAACGACCACAGCCTACAATTTCGGAATTTGAATTTCTGGAAAAAAACCTCCAGCTCCAAACCGCCATTTCTGCCTTTATAAACAAAGGCAACGCCACACTCAAAACAACTAAAAATAGCCTCACAGGCGTAGGGCTTATGGGCATCACTTATGGGCACAACAAAGTAGCGGATATGCCCATAGCAGAAGGACGCTATTTTACAAGAGGAGAAATGGCAAGTGCAGCCCGTATGGCTATTATAGGTGCTGATATTGCCGCTGATTTATTCCCTAATCAAAATCCTATTGATAAAACTTTCAAAATGAAAGGTATTAAATTCCGAGTCATAGGCGTACTCAAAAGGCAGGGTGATAGCCTTATCGGCGATACTCCCAGCAACGACAACCTCTGCGTGATTCCCTATAAAGTCTTTGCTAAAATGTATAAAATCTCTCCTTACGGATTCGGACTTGCACCCAGTATTGCCATTAAAGGATACGAAGATGACAAAAATCTTGCAAGTCTCGAAGGCGAAGTACGTGGACTTATGCGTGCAGCAAGAGGGCTAAGACCCAGAGAAAAAGATAGCTTTGCACTAAACCGACCTGAAATGTTTGCTGTTTTTATAGACCAAATTATTGGTATTTTGCAAATTGCAGGCTGGATTATTGGAGGTTTTTCCATTCTTGTAGGCGGGTTTGGTATTGCCAATATTATGTTCGTATCCGTGAGAGAGCGTACTAATATTATCGGTATTCAGAAAGCCTTAGGTGCTAAAAATAATTTTATTTTGCTACAATTTTTGTTTGAAGCCATTTTCTTAAGTCTGATTGGTGGGGGGGTTGGTTTGTTATTGGTCTCTCTATTATCCTTTGCCTCTACCGAAACTTTTATTATTATACTAAGTTTTAAAAATATACTTATAGGCATTGTTGTATCCAGTGCTATTGGTATTATATCAGGAATTGCACCCGCGCTTATGGCTTCAAAACTCAATCCCGTAGAGGCTATTCGTTCAGGTGTGTAAATGATTTTTTAGTTTTATAGCCACTCTAAATAGGGTGGTGCACGACAAATTTGCGAAATTATAGAACTAACAGTTCGCAAAAAAAACTTAGTTCTGAAACAACATAAGGCGATTTACCCACATAGCATCGCTTTGAAAAATATTTTACTTCTAAGTTTACTTTTCATAGCGTGAAGTTTGCAAAACCCACGCTATGGAAAATATATACTAATATGATTCTTGGAGACTCAGGAAATCTTTTACTGAAATATTTAAGTCCTTGATAATCAACTATTTGTTAAATTGTTCAATAAAAAATAAAGTATTGGCAATCAAATAGTTAGTTTTTTCGCTTAGACTTTTCCTGAGTCTCCAATATGATTCACAATACTTCATCTTCTATATGAGCAGGGGCATTCGTAAACTTTGGAATGGTCCAAAGAAAAGCAAGCCCAATAACAAAAAACATAACAAGCGCAAAAAGACTATTGCGCATACTGCCTGTAACTTGCTCGATAATCCCATAAGAGAGCAAACCAAACATCGTAGATAAACGGTCAGCAATGTTAAAAAAACTAAAATAAGAAGCCGTATCTTGAGTATCGCGAGGTAGTAGCTTAGAAAATGAAGAGCGTGAAAGTGATTGAATACCGCCCATAACTACACCCACAAGTACTGCTACTACATAAAATTCCTTTTCAGTAGTTACAAAATATGCACCCATGCAAATGCCTATCCATATAAAAAGCATTAAAATTAGAGAAAATTTATTGCCATGTTTTTCTGAAATAATAGCAAAAAGATAAGCACCACCAATAGCTACAATTTGAATAATCAAAATGATAATAATGAGTGAAGAGGTTTCTAATTTCAGTTCTTTTTCACCAAAAAGGGAAGCCATAAGCATGACTGTTTGTACGCCCATATTGAAAAAGAAAAAAGACCATAAAAACTTCTTTAAAGCCTTTGTATGCAAAATTACAAACCATACTCGTTTGACTTCTTTAAAGCCTTTGCGAATTAAATCTTGGCGTTTTTGTTTGGCTACTTCTCTATCTTTCAAATAATAAAAGGGGATTTGAGCAAATACTATCCACCAAATTCCGACGGTAAGAAAGGAAACTTGTGCGCCTTGGGCTGAATTTTTAAGACCAAAAAGTTCGGGTTGCATCACCATGCCCAAATTAACGAGCTGAAGAAGCACACTACCTACATAGCCTAAAGCAAAACCCTTCGCACTGACCCTATCATAGCGATCGGGCGTTGCTATCTCGGGTAAGAAGGCATTATAAAAAACCATACCACCTGCAAAACCTATACTTGCAAATACAGCACATAAAATCCCAAGTTCTACATTGCTACCATCAAAAAAATACAAAAAAAGACAAGCACCAGCACCCATATAAGTAAAAAATTTCATCAATGGTTTTTTACTCCCCCCGTAGTCTGCAATTCCCGAAAGGGCGGGCGTAATAATAGCAGTAATAAAATAAGCAACGGCTAAGGCATAAGAATAAAGAACGGTATTCTCTATATCAAAACCAAAAAACTTAACCTCATCACTACCAAAGGCTTCTCGGGTAGCACTATTATAAAAAATGGGAAAAACGGTTGTAGTAATCACCAAATTATACACAGAATTTGCCCAGTCGTAAAATGCCCAAGCATTAAGAACTTTTGGATTATTTTTTTTCATTGATATTTAAGTAAGGGTACAAAAATA
>JAFIER010000137.1 GCA_020832465.1 Bernardetiaceae bacterium | reverse complement strand
AATTTTCCACTTTGCCCTTCTAAAGCAGTTTGGCGTACTTGTTCAAGCCTGTTAATTTCTTGCTCTATTTCAGTTTGTTGAGTTTGACTGACATTTTGTAATTGACGCTGTTTTTCAAAGATTACATTATCAAGAAGTTTGTTTCGCCTGTCTTCTTCTGTTTCTATAATTTTACTTGTTTCCAAGACCTCAACTTCTTCAGGCAGGGTTTTAATAAATTTGATAAGTTGCTGTAAATCAATAAAAATATAGTATAAAATTGGTGCATTACCCAAACGAATCACACCATACTTAATGCGATTTGTATCGGGACCGTCAATGTTGAAAATAGAATTATAAGGGTAAGTAGTTTCATCTCTTTTGAAGTTTGTTAAATCTCTATCAAAGGTAATGACAAACTTAGGTTTGAAAGCTACTTTTTTGTTAGGCTTGCTTATTTCATCAATTATTTCCTTGTATATGTATGTTTTTACAAAGTTTTCAGCTTTTACAAACTCTATTTCCGTTTTCAACTTATCGGGGTCTAATGCTGAAAAGTTATCAATACCACCTTTATCACTAAAAAAACTTTCAAGGATAGGCAAAATAAACATTTCGTTCACAGCTTTCCTTGTGTTTGGTTTTAGTGATGCAATAGGATTAAATTGGCTTAGTACACTATTTGGCGAATTATGCTTAATTTGGTTTATCATAATGCGTTAGAAAGTTTGACGTAATTCTCTTGTAGAGTTTTAAAGTTAACTTTTATAACCCTGATTCGACTTTGCTTAAATTCGTTACTTGCTAAGGTTGTTATATCAATCCGTGATGTCTCAAAATGCAAATTTTCAGCATAATAAGGTATCCAAAATTCACTTTCTGTTTCTGAATTTTCAAAGTTATTCTGCACTGTCCATTCATAAATTAATTGCTTATGAATATCCGATTTTATTTTATTTTCACCATTTTCGTCAATGACGTTTGAATTATATTTTTGATAGTCAGATTGACGCATATACTTATAATCGATTATTTTAAATTTTAATTTTAAAATTAAAGGTGTCCTACTTGCCAAATCTCCAATTCTAATATCCTTAATTCTTCTGAATATTTTTTCGACCAATTTATAACCTCTGTCGGGTTCGTTGTAGTCAACTTCTCTTACATTTTTATATACAAAATTATCATTTGGGTTTCTATTATAGCTATCTATCAATTTCAATCTTATATCATCAATATCTTGATATTCATCTGACTTCAACTTCATAATGATTTCGTTTCTTGTCCTGACTTGAATAGTTTGGGATGAATATATTAAGTCAACAAAGTCATCACACAATTCAGGTGGATATAGAAGAACTAAATCAGGACGAATATATCGAGGAGCATAACCGCGATTAATTTCAACTTTAAAAGGGTTTTTTCTAAAGTCTTTTAGGTTTAATAAGCTACCTTCTACATCAGCAAAAATAGCATATTCTTCGCTATGCAGAATTGATTTGTCTGTATTTCCTAAAATATACGTTTGACACATATCCTCCCATATATCATAAAAATTGTTGATACCAAAATATATACCTTTGTTATCTTCCAATCTTTCGCCCATTAAGAAAGCCTCTACTGCCTCGTAGAAGTGCCAAAAATCTTCGTCTTTATAGGTTGTTTTGTTGTCAATATCTTCAAATACATCTTTGAGAATGTTGACTGTATCGGCAAAAGTATCTTCTGCGAATAAGCTACTATTGGGTTGTAAATAATTTTCCTTAAATAAATCTGTCAATTCAAAAGCCTTGTCAGGTACATTATCTAACTCCTCCAATTCTTTCTTTATTTCGGTGTAGATGAAACAAAAAAGCTGAATAATCGGTGGGCTGTCTTGGATTAATACATTTTTGGCAATATTCATTTCATCAAGATAAATCACATCATCCTCAAGATATATAGCTTGGTGCATATACTTATGAATTTTTGAGTAATCTATCTCGTGGGAACGAACTTGCTTTTTTTCCAAAGAAGAAATACGTAATTCATCATAACCTTCCAATATTTTATCTAAGGCATTGAGTTTACCATAAAAAACAACTTGTTCGTTGTTTTCATTAACGAAACTGAAACCATTTTCAAACTCAAAGACACCATCTCTATCTTTGGTTTTCTCTTCTTCGGTCAGTTGATTTAATTTTCGTTCTCTGTAAACCTGAAAAGTTCGATACATTTTGAAAAAGAAATTTTTCACCCTATCAAAAGAAGTAGGGTTGGTTATTTCTGTATCAAAATCATCAAAACCCAACGGCAACCAAAACTCTAATCTTTCACTATCCACTTTGCGTTTTAATCCCACAAAAGAATAACTTTTACGCCCACGTTGCTCGTCTGTTTTAATAAAATCTATATTCGATAGGTCAAACATTATAGGCTTAAAATTTTATTTACGAAATTTTTAACTTGTTGCTCTGATGTAAATTGCCCAAAGGTTACTAATTCACTTTCAGGTACCTCAAGTAAATCAACTAATGGCTTTTTATTGTTGTTAAAAACGCTATCCCATACAAAAAACATCAGCTTATTCTTTATATGCTCTTCTGTAATCTCATCTTCATTGATGAAGAAATAGCCTACTTGCTTGTCTTCTATTTTTCTTACAACCTTATATTTGCTTCTTGTGAAAGAATTTAGCTTATCAACAAAAGTATTCCATTCACCTTTATCTTCTCCGTAAAGTATCAATCGTCTTCCATTAACTACATCTCGTTGATTGTCATCTTCTATGTTTAGGAACTCCCAATCCCATCTTCTCTTGAAGGCGTTATCCATAAAATATATAGAATTATCTGATGTATTCATTGTAGCAAGAATAGAAAGATTTGGGGGCATATAAATTTGCTTTTGTGTCAAATTCATTCTTAAATTCTTAACTCTATCTTGAAATGCAGAAACATAGTCTTTTACAAAGTGGTCAGTTCCCGGAAATTTATATTCGTATATAACACCCTTCCTTGTATTCACGTCCTCAATCTGAATTTTAACCCCTATTAGCTCTAAAATAGCTAATAATTCGAGCTCCGTTATATTTAAAAAATAGGAAGACCAACCGTCATCTTCTCTATCAAGTAGCTGAAAAACAGTACCAAAAATTGCAGAAGAATTTCCTCGATTGATTTCATCGATAACTAATGCAACATTTTCAGGCTCTTTTATTTGATTACCATCCTTATCATAGGACTCACGCAGATTTTGGTAAGCTTGCGATAAAGCAATTAAGAAGTGACCAGCAAAAAAACGATATTCAACTTTCCCACCTTTTGAATGAGGTACAAGTTTCCCTACAAAATCCCCATAAGTGTATTCTGGGTGGAAGACTGTTTTTATTATATTCGATTCTTCTGATATGCTTAGATCATTTGGTATGATTTTATTTACGATTTTATGGCTCTTCCCAGTTCCAGGACTACCAAAAATAATTTTTTGAATCGGTTTTGTCATTATTTCGCTTTTAAAGTTTTGGTTTTTCAAATAACCCACAACATGTAGCTACACGCCCTTCAATTCGCATTTCTTAAATTCATAAGATTATTTAAGGGGTTTTCAAACACAGCTTACGCTAAGGAAAACTACATTGCTTTTCCCACAAACAGGCACTATCGCACCACCCACACCCCAAACATACAAACCTTTCCCCAAACTTCCAAATAAAATTTGATTTTTTTTGGGTGCGCTGAGGGGCAAAAAAATAACCGCTATCATATACTTTATTTTTTACAAAAAATACCTATCTTTGCTTTTCGACGGTTAAAGATTGTACTCGGTCTATGCGCCTTGTTTTGAGCCGCAAACGGGATATCTGGACTACAAAAATATTTACTGATGAAAAAATATACAGAACATAAAAATTTTAGCTACACAGAAGTAGCCGAAACAATTCAAAAATTTTGGAAAGAAAAAGGCATTTTTGAGGCTTCTATGACCGAAAGAGAAGGACAGCCCACTTTTACCTTTTACGAAGGACCACCCTCCGCAAATGGTATGCCCGGCATTCACCACGTTATGGCGCGCACTATCAAAGACCTTTTTTGTAGATACAAAACCTTGCAAGGCTTTCAAGTCAAGCGCAAAGGAGGCTGGGATACGCACGGTCTGCCAGTAGAATTGCAAGTAGAAAAAGAACTCGGTATCACCAAAGAAGACATCGGTAAAACGATTTCCATAGAAGATTACAATCAAAAATGCCGAGAAGCCATCATGCGATTCAAAGCAGAATGGGAAAAAGTTACAGAACAAATGGGATACTGGGTAGATATGGATAACCCTTATGTAACTTTTGAAAAAAATTACATCGAGTCGCTCTGGTATATTCTCAAACAATTATACGAAAAAGGATACATATATAAGGGTTATACGATTCAGCCCTATTCGCCCGCTGCTGGTACAGGACTCAGCTCCCACGAGCTCAATATGCCCGGTGCGTATCAAGAAGTCAAAGATGTCTCTGCTATTGCGCAATTTAAAGTCAGAGGTACTGACAACGACTACTTCTTGGCTTGGACAACTACGCCCTGGACGCTGCCCTCCAATACCTGCCTCGCCGTAGGTGCAAATATCGATTACGTCAAAATTGAGACTCATAATCAATATACACAAAAACCAATTAACATTATCTTGGCAAGGGATTTAGTTGCGAAAGTACTTTCGTCTGATAAATATGTACTCTCCTCAGAAGCTACCGAAGAAGATACTATCAAAAAAACTCCCTACACCGTAGTAGAAACTTTCAAAGGGAGTGTGCTCGAGGGTATGCAATACGAAGAACTTTTACCTAAAAAGAAAGAGTTGAAATCTACAGTACCTGCTAATTACGAAGATGTTTTATCGTACATGAGTAAGTTAAATCTTTTGGAGATTTTCTCTTACATCGAAAATCTCAAAAAGATTTATGATAAGTGTAAAGTTTATTATCCTGGACAAGAGTTTTTTACAGTTGTTTATCAAAATAAACTTTTACTAAAACTTGAAAAATTATATGATATCCCTGATGAGTTTACACGAAATTCTGAAAACTCACTAATTAGTTACGAAAAATTGCAATCTTATTTTTATTCAATCGAAAAAGCTTACGAAAACTACAGCTTTCAATCAGAGAAGGATAAGAGTAGTAGTTCTTTAGCATTTAAAGATGCACTTACTGCTAGCAACTCAATGCTCGAAGAAGGCATAGAAAAACAAAAAATAATAAGTCTTGCTTATAACCTTGAATATGCCTCTGAAAAGAGTGTTTCTTATTTCAACTTTAAAACAGAAATAGAAAAAATACTTACTTACAAAAAAGTTGTACATTACTTAGAAAATCTAACATCACTATCTGATTTTTTTAATAGCGATGTTATTGAGAGTTCTGAGATTTCTCGTTTTAAATGCTTATTAAGCAAATTAAATAAAGCAAGAGCTTATGATTTTAGCGATCGTGATAAAGAAGAGATAAAGCGTATAACTAGGATTCTTGCTATGTTGTTAGCTACTGCTACTGGGTATGGTCACTTCTATCGCCATTTTATATCTAAATTATCTAAAAGTGATTATGAGTCTGTCCAAAAAATAGAACTTGCGGGTTTAAATGACATTTATAAAGCTTTTGGCGAAAATTTAAATGAGTTTGAATCTCATTCAGTACTAGAAGACTTTTTTAAAAATCTACAAGCCTATATAGAAATGCCTAAGCTCTTTCAAGTCGTACTCGGAGATTTTGTTACGACCGAAGACGGCACGGGCATCGTACACATAGCCCCTACTTTTGGTGCTGATGACTTTCGTGTGGCGCAGCAGTATGGCATTCCCGCACTCACGGTTTTAGATGAGTATGGCAACGAACAGCCTTTGGTCAATAAACAAGGGCGATTTGTCGAGGGTATGGGTGAGTTTTCGGGATTAGCCGTAAAAGAAGCCTACGAACCCGAAGAGGTGCGCAATGCCAAAGGATACGAATCTACGGATTTGAGAATTTGCGTTAAGCTCAAGCAAGAAAATAAAGCCTTCAAAATCGAGAAATACGAACACAATTACCCGCATTGTTGGCGTACGGATAAGCCAATTTTGTATTATCCGATGAGCTCTTGGTTTATCAAAACCACTGCTATCAAAGACCGCCTCGTAGAGCTCAACAAAACCATCAATTGGAAACCAGCCTCTACGGGTGAAGGGCGTTTTGGTACTTGGCTCGAGAATCTTGTAGATTGGAATCTTTCCCGTAGCCGATACTGGGGTACGCCGCTGCCGATTTGGCGTTTAAGCAAGTATTCAAACCTTACTTCTCCCGATGATTTAAATGACAAAGTGGTTGGGTCATTAGATGACTTTAAATCAAGTAATACAGACAGTAATACTAATTGGTATTATCTTGGAGGTGCAAAGTATGAAGAGTTCAAAAAGGAGGTTATCAATGATATTTCTAATGGTACGAGCAAGCATGATTTTGTTCAGAAGGTCATAGACTATAATAATCGTATCGGAGATGGTCAGAAACCGATTGATTTAGAAAAAATCAAGGCTATCTTTCTAGACAAATCAATTCAAGTTCCTTTTGCAGAGCTAGCTTTTCAGGATATTGGTTTTCATACTTATGAAAAGTATTTAACTAGGATTGAAGATGTAATTTTTGAAGACTCTTTTGATTTGCATCGTCCTTACATTGATAGAGTAGTTTGCATAAAATCAACTTCATTAGGGCGCCCAGCTATTTTTATAAGAGAGCCCGACCTTATCGACGTTTGGTTCGATTCGGGTGCGATGCCTTATGCTCAATGGCATTATCCATTTGATAATGAGCAAGTTTTTAATGATAATTTTCCTGCGGATTTTATCGCCGAGGGGATTGACCAGACTCGTGGTTGGTTCTTTACACTGCACGTCTTGGGGGTATTCTTACACGATAGTGTAGCCTTTAAAAACGTGATTGCCAATGGCTTAGTACTCGATAAAAATGGCTCAAAAATGTCTAAGCGATTGGGCAATGCTGTAGATCCTTTTAAGACGCTACCCAAATATGGGGCAGACCCTGTACGTTGGTATATGATTTCGAACGCACCGCCTTGGGATAACCTCAAATTTAATGAAGAGGGCATCGTAGAGGTACAGCGCAGATTTTTTGGTACGCTGCAAAACACCTTTAACTTTTTTGCTATTTATGCCAATTTAGACGATTTTGATTACGCTTCCGAAGCGGATATCCCGCTAAAAGAACGTTCCGAGAGCGATCGTTGGATTATCTCGAGGTTGCATACGCTGCGCAAAGAGGTCGCAGAAGCCTATGATAGCTACGAACCGACCCGCGCGGCACGCCTGATTCAGGAGTTTACGATTGAAGATTTGAGCAATTGGTATGTGCGCCTCAATCGCAAGCGTTTTTGGAAAAGCGAACTCAATGAGGATAAGCGAGCGGCATATCGCACCTTGTACGAATGCTTAGAAAGTGTCGTTATTATGGCTTCGCCGATTGCGCCTTTTTATAGCGATTATTTGTATCGTGCGCTGCATAAGGTAGAGGCAGACTCGAGCCTATCGGTGCATTTGGCAACCTTCCCACAGGCAAATCCAGAGGCTATGGATAGTGAGCGTGAGATTTGTATGCAGTACGCACAGCGCATCTCTTCACTTGTGCATTCGCTGCGCAAGCGTGAAAAAATCCGTGTGCGTCAGCCTTTACAAAAAATCCTACTCGCTACGGCGGACGAAAAAATGGAAGCACGAGTAGCAGCAGTAAGTGAAATTATCAAAGGAGAGGTCAATATCAAAGAAATCGAGTTCATCGGTATGGATTCTGAAATGCTTGTCAAAAAAATCAAGCCCAATTTTCCAAAATTGGGTAAGCAATACGGCAAGCGCATGAAAGAAATATCCCAAGCCGTAGAGCAAATGAGTCAAGATGATATTCGTGAAATGGAAGAAAAAGGAGCGTTTACTTTGCCTTTATCTGAGCCTATCACACTTTCGCTCGATGAGGTCGAGATTAGTTCGCAGGATATTCCAGGCTGGCTTGTCGCCAACGAAGAGGAAATTACGGTAGCACTCGATGTGCAGGTTACAGATACGCTCAAGCAAGAGGGTGCGGCACGCGATTTTGTGAATCGCATTCAGAACTTGCGCAAAGACAAGGGCCTTGATGTGCAGGATAAAATCTCGCTGCGTATCCTCAAAAATGGTGATTGGATTACGCAAGCCTTCGATGCGCATAAAGGTTATATCTGCGACGAGACGCAAGCCCTTAGTCTCGAGTTTGTAGAATCAGCCTCAGATACCGAGCCTATCGAAATCGAAGACCATAAAGTGGAGGTTTTGATGGCGGTGGAGCGGTAGCAGTTTGCTTTTAGTAAGCACTAACAGTTCGCTAAGGGCTGTTAGTGCTTGTTTATGAAAAATTATGTAACTATGGGCGTATGTCAAGTTGGTAAGTCAGCTTAGATAGTTTCAGCTTTCACAGTTTTTAAAGCTGTAGCCCGAAGCTCCAGCTTCGGAAGTGGCTTATAACGAAGCTGGAGCTTCGTTACTACAGGGGGATTTAAATTAGCTTAGAAATAAAATTTCTGACATAAATGTTATATCTAAAATTAAATAGCTTTTAAATACCTATGATACACACTTTTGAACACCTGAGTAATTACTTGATTTCTAAGTTTGATACTTTTTATTTTATAATTCAAAAAACTATGCGCTAATAATGCAAACAGAAGCCATTGAACCAGAGAAGGGGAATGAGCAGATAAATATTGAGATTCCTTTTAATCCTAATGACATCAAAGTACGCACTATGCCTCTCAATATTGGAGATTTGATAGAACGCTTATCACACGGCGAAATCAAAATGGATACGGCTTTTCAACGTCTTCCACATCTGTGGAATACTACACAAAAAAGCAGGTTCATAGAATCCTTGATTTTAAGCATTCCGATTCCTTCTTTTTATTTCGATGGGCAGGACGATAATTTATGGCAGGTTATAGATGGACTTCAGCGCATCAGTACTTTAGAACATTTTATATTTGGACATCAAAACAAAAAACTTCGCTTACAAAATTTAGAATTTCTCAAAGAGTACGAAGGCTGCTTGTACGAAGAGCTGCCACGCATGATTCAAAGGCGCATCAAAACTTTCCCGATTACGGCATATATTTTAGAAAAGGGTACGCCCGATGCTGTGAAATTCAATATCTTCAAACGCATCAATCAGAGTGGGCTTATTCTCACACCTCAAGAGATACGACATGCCATTCATCAAGGAGTAGCGAGCACGACAGTAGCCGAGTTGGTATCGGCAGATACTGAAGCGGGCGCAGCTTTTTTGCGTGCTACGAATGAGAAAATCAGCCCAAAGCGTATGGAAGACCGTGATTTTGCTACACGTTTTGTTGCTTTTTATCTCATTCCCTACACAAAATATCAGCCCGATTTAGATAGTTTTATGAATGAAGGCTTAGTGCATTTAAAGAAACTTAGTGCGGAAGGTTTGCAAAAGCTCAAAGAAGACTTTACACAAGCGATGCAAACAGCTTTTGCTATTTTTGGAGATGAAGCTTTTCGCAAGCGATTCAATATGGAAGAGCCGAAGAAGCCTATCAACAAATCTTTGTTCGATAGCTTGAGTGTCAATTTTGCACAGATTACGACAGCGCAAGTGCAGCATTTGATTTTGCATCAAAAAAAATTTAAACTATTTAGGTACTTGCAAAATTACGAAAAATATTTTATATTAGCCGTATGAAACTACCGAATGACATAGCATCACTTCATACTGTCCTAACCGAGTGTTTGACAAGATTGTCTGCCCTTGAGTTAGAAAATACGGCTTTGAAATCAGAAAATGATGCCTTGAAGTTAGAAAATGCAGAACTTCGTCGTCGTTTGGGTTTAAATAGTAAAAATAGTAGCAAACCACCGAGTAGTGACGGTTATAAGAAGAAACCAGTCCCTGCTTTGCCCAAAACCTCTGGCAAAAAACAAGGTGGATAAAAAAGACACGAAGGAAAAAGTCTCAAAATGGTAGATACACCCGATGAGGTGGTTGTCCATCATCATACGCATTGTAGTTGCTGTAATCGTAAATTCTCTTCCCAAGATGCCTTCGAGAAGCTCAAAACACGTCGTCAAGTGTGGGATATACCCATACCTAAGATTCGTGTTATAGAGCATCAGTTGGCAGGCATCAAATGCTGTGGGCATATTCATAAAGGAGCTTTTCCCGAACAGGTCAGTGCCTCTATTCAATACGGTACACGTATAAATACGCTTGTGAGCATGCTCAATGTAGATTTTTGTATGCCTTACGGTAAAATCAGTCAGTTAATGACGGATTTATTTGGTGTTCGTATGAACGAAAGTACGATAACCCAAGCTAATGAACGACTTTACAAAAACTTAGCATTGGTAGAAAAGCAAATAAAATTAGCTTTACAAGCTACCGATGTGGCGCATTTTGATGAAACAGGTATGCGTATAGCGGGCAAAACACGTTGGTTTCATACGGCAAGTAATGATTCTTATTGCTATTTATTTGCACACGAAAAGCGAGGCGGTGAAGCCCTTGAGAGTGCTTATTCTGTACTTTCTAACTTTAAAGGTTATGCTGTACATGATTGCTGGGCTTCTTATTTTAAGTTTGATAATGCCAAACACGCCCTTTGTAACGCACATATTCTACAAGAATTGAAAGGCTTAATAGAAAATAGTAGCCATTGGGCTAAAGAAATGAATCAATTTTTACTTGATTTATACTTAGCTGCTCAAAAAGGCAAATTAGTGGTAAAAAATTTCAAAAAATAGGAAAACCCTTATCTTTGGATTTGTCAAAAAGCCGAGGAAGAAGAACCACCACCACCAGAAAAAGGGGCACGTGGAAAACCCAAAAATAGTAAAGGACGCTATTTACTCAATCGCTTGATAAAGCATCAAGCGGGTGTGCTTGCTTTTGCCGTAGTTGAATTTGTGCCATTTACCAATAACTTAGCAGAGCAAGAGGTGCGTTGCGTTAAAATTAAGCAGAAGGTAGCCATGTCATTTCGCTCATTCAGGGGTGAAGTTATTTATGCCCGTATTCAAGGTGTTATCAAAACCCTCAGAAAACAAAAACGTAAGGTCTTTGATGTACTACTCGAGGCTAACAAAAATCAAAATATCTGCTTAAATTAATGACTACCTAAATAGTTACCCCTGTTTTATATATACATATAATTTTGCTACCCAAAAAAGTGATAAATGGCTGGACTGGTGAACCTAAGTCAAAGTATTATTAATATAGAAAATGGAGTAAAGACATATTCAAAGAAAAATAAAAAGCACATATCATATAAATATCCGCCACTATAAGCAACCTACTCGCCACCAATCCCCTCCCCCCACAAAAAATTCCACCCCACTCCTTGCCTAAGTCCAAAAAAAGATTTATTTTTGTTTTTATCTATATGTAAGGCTTAACGCTAAACAATAGCTTTACGCCGTAAGCACTAAACATCGAGCGATAACGCAAAAACGCATTCAACAAATGAAATATAAAAACATACGAGAAGAAGAACTAAAAAACAAGGTCGGAGCCGACTGGTTTAAAGAGTTTGATACTACCGAAATTTTAGGAAATATAGACTTTACCGCCTTCCCAAAACAAGACGGTATATTTGGAAGAATCCCCTTGCTCTGGGCAGAAGCCAAAACGGGAGATTTTGACGTTCCGACCATGTTCGTCCAGCTCATTCTAACGATAGGAAAAGCAAGAACATTTGACAAAACCCTGCCTCCTGCATTCTTAGGGGCTTTTGATTTCAAAAAAATCGCTTTTGTAGATTATAGTAGCGTTTTAGATATTTTTTATCTCAATGATTTTAATTGGAACGTAACGCCGAGCAACCACGAAACCAAAGAGTTCCGACTCATCAAAGAACGTATAGAAAATACGCTCAAAGAAAATACGTATATTTTTGATTTCGAAAAAGACGAAAAAGAACTCAGAATCTTTATCAAAGACAATATAGCTAATGCCACCACAACCAGCAAAATTAAGATTGATAAAAATAACTTTGTTCCTATTTATTTGAGATGGATTGAAACCGTAAAACCGATTATTGATGTCAATTGGGACGACCTCAAAAAAGCCAATATCTTGGACAGCGATTTTTATTTGGCAGACCTTTTTGTGGACGACAAAGACACCCGAAATATAGAAGATTACGAGAGTATTAGAGATAATTTATTTGTCATTTTTTATAATCAAGGCTATAAAATAGCCAAAGATAACCTCAAACAAATGTTTGATGCGACCATAAGCATCAAAGATAAAGATACTTATTCTCAGTTTTGGAAACTCTATAAACGCCCCCCACTCGAGGCGTTTCAAGATTATATCATAGAACGCAGAGATTTGCTCACGCCACAAGACATTAGAGAGCGAAAAGGTGCTTTTTTTACCCCGCGAATTTGGGTAGAACTCTCTCAAAAATACCTCACTGATTATTTGGGCGAAGACTGGCAGGAAGAGTATTACATCTGGGATTGTGCCGCAGGCACGGGCAACCTTCTGGCTGGGCTTACCAACAAATACAATATTTATGCAAGTACCTTAGACCAAGCCGACGTAAACGTCATGCACGAGCGCATAGCACACGGAGCAAATTTATTAAAAAATCACGTCTTTCAATTTGACTTTTTGAATGATGACTTTACCAAACTTCCGCAAAGTTTGCAAGATATTATCAATGATAAAGAAAAACGAAAAAAATTGGTGATTTATATTAATCCGCCGTATGCGGAGGCGACAGGTGGCATTGGAAAAGGAGGTAATAAAAAAGACGTTTCAAAAGAAACTAAAATGTATCTGAAATATGGAGACAGTTTAAAACAAGCAAAAAATGAGTTATATGCTCAATTTCTAATCAGAATATACAAAGAAATGAAAGGAAGTATAATTACGCAGTTTTCTACCTTAAAAATATTGCAATCAGCTAATTTTGATTCTTTTCGCAAAGTCTTTGAATCAAAATTAGAAAAAATA
>JAFIER010000130.1 GCA_020832465.1 Bernardetiaceae bacterium | reverse complement strand
GTTGGTAAATCGACTTAGGAAGATTCAAAACTAACAGTTTTTCGAAAACTGTTAGTTATTGATAATTAGTAAATTATAGAAATAACATTTCTGGCAGAAATGTTATTTCTGAGCTAATTTAGCAAAGTTGTCGTACACCCAGTGAATGTATAGTTGTGTGAAGTAGGGTAGTAAAGCCAACGCAATAATGTCTATTACATAGCCTCACTTTTTAATAGCAAAATAATATGCAAGTATTTGAACAGGAGAACGAACTGAAAGAATTTTTGAAAAAAGCACGCCAAGAGGGGCAAAGCATAGGTTTTGTGCCTACTATGGGTGCGCTTCACGAGGGGCATCTCTCTTTGGTAAGAGCTGCTAAAAGCGAAAATGACCTTGTGGTGTGCAGTATATTTGTCAATCCTATACAGTTTACAAATGCAGAGGACTTAGAAAAATATCCAAATTTACTGACCGAAGATAAGCAAAAACTTAAGCAAGAGGCTTGTGATGTGCTCTTTTGCCCGACTAAGGAGCAGGTTTACAAGGAAAAACCTATTATCAATTTTCATTTTGAAGGTTTAGATCAAGTCATGGAGGGACGCATGCGTCCAGGACATTTTAGTGGGGTTGCTGTTGTTGTGAGCAAACTTTTTAATATAGTCCAACCCAATAAAGCATATTTCGGTCAGAAAGATCTTCAGCAGTTTGCCATTATTGCAAGGCTTATCAAAGACTTATCTTTTGATATTACGCTGCGTATGCAACCTATTGTAAGAGAGGAGGATGGTTTGGCAATGTCTTCGCGTAATATGCGCCTTAGCGATACAGAACGAGAAATTGCACCCAAGATTTACGAAGCCCTTGTGCTGGCAGAAAAATATTGGAATCAAGGCGCAAGCCTCAATGAAATCAAAACACAAGTAGCACTTTATTTACAAAAATATCGCATCATAAAACTCGAGTATTTCGAAATCGTACACGCTGACTACCTTACTGACGTAGAAGAGAATCTAAGACATAAGCCTATTGCTTTCTGCATTGCTGCGCAGGTCGGTAATATTCGTCTGTTGGATAACATTATCATATAAAGCCGTAGAAGGTTAAGGCTTGTAAATTTTGTAAAAGTATTTTTTTTCTTGACTTTTATCATAAAATATCTTATCATGGGGGGGAGTGAAAGTATCGAACTTTTGTAAAATGCTTGATAGTTCTCTATGATTGCATGGCGCATTTTTAGAATTAAATCCTTATTACTTCATTACTAAACCCTAAAAAAATGGAAGACGAAGAAACAACAGACCTTATAATCAAAACTTTATCTAGCCCTGATAAAATATGGGCACTTATTACATCTCATGCTTTTCCAGTACTTTACGCATTGATTGCATTCATTGTGGGCTGGTTTATTGTGGGTGTTGTACAAAAAGGCATCAAAAAAGCGATTGATAAATCTATTTCTGATGCCTCCCTTTCTAATTTTTTGGTAAGTCTCATAGGTGTAGTGCTTAAAATTTTACTTTTCCTTACGGTTATAGGTATTTTAGGCGTTCAGACCACCTCTTTTGCAGCGATATTAGGTGCGGCGAGTTTGGCAGTAGGTTTGTCATTGCAGGGCAGTTTGGCAAACTTTGCGGGTGGTGTGCTGATTTTGGCTTTGCGTCCGTTTAAAGTAGGGGAGTTTATAGAAGCTAAAAGTTTTATGGGCACAGTAGCTGAGATTCAGATTTTTTATACCATACTCAAAACTGTGGATAATAAAACTGTTATTATTCCTAATGGAGAGCTCTCGAATGCGCCATTGACTAACTTTTCGCGTGAAGACAAACGCCGTGCTGATGTTATGATTGGTATTGGATACAATTCCGATATTAGAAAAGCAAAATCAATTATTATGGATATTTACGCAAAAGATGAGCGTGTTCTACGCATACCTGATGCGCCTGCTGACCCACAAATATTAGTTGCAGATTTGGCGGATAGTTCCATAGATTTAAGCTGTAGGGCGTGGGTTCGCCCCGCTGATTTTTTTGTCTTTATGAGCGATTTTCGCGAAGAGGTTAAGTATCGCTTTGATGCTGAAGGCGTTGAAATTCCGTTTCCACAGCGTGTGGTGCATCTCCAAAAAGGAGGCGAATAATTTTTATTTTTCAATGCACTACGCATAGACAATGGCTAATCGTGTTAGTTGCAATTCTTATAAGTATCTTTCAAATCATATAGCACATCATACTACTGGACATTCTCCATCCAGAAATAGCATTTCTTTGAGACATGTTATTTCTAAGTCTATTTTTCCATAGCGTGGGGTTTGCAAACCCCACGCTATGGAAAAATGTAGAGCAGTATGTAATGGCATAAAAAAACCTTCTGAAATAATTCAGAAGGCTTTTTGATTTTTGTTTTCGAGATATATTATCTTTAAAAGCAACCCCATGTATATAGGGGTGGCTATATATGGCAATTATTTGTCTCTCAGGACATATCCATAGCGCATTTTTAGTTCTTCTATACTTGGTTCTTTTACGCCCTCTTCGGGATAGTAAGCAAAGTGCATATAGCGTCCTGTCAGGTCGCAACCTTCGTGTTGCATCGGGATTCTACCACTTCCTTTATGTTGTGTAGTATGTTTTTCCCAGCTGCCGTCTTCTTTTTCAAGGTAATATACAACAGCTACTTTTTTATTTGCTTTAGCTTCTATTTCTGCCATTTCAAAACGGCAACCTTTGCTATTTTCGCAAAGCTCTGGACGCGAGCGTTTGATCACTTTAAAATCTTGCGCCATTATATCTGAAAAACTCAAAGACGCAATCAAGAAAAGAACGAGATAGAAAGATTTCTGTACGATTAACATAGTGTTTTTAAGGATTTGATTTTTGAAAATAATTGTTTTGATAATTTGTAAGATAGCACAAAGGCTACCCTAATTTGTTTTCGTTAGTATCTTATACGCACAAACCTTTTGAAGGTTTTAAAAAAAAATCAAACAATAATCAAAAAATCTTAATCTAAGTGTAAGTTTTTTAGCCAGTAAGGAATTTATAGCATAAAACACTGTAATTTATTGTGTATTACTTCTTTTTGCGTGCGCAACACATTAGAAAAACAAGGTATTTAAGCCCAATCAAAAAACTAAATGCAAATTTTTGTATCCACCATGTCATTTGACAGATTTTCTGTATTTATGCACTTAAAATGAGAAAAAAATATCAAAAAATTTGTAGGCTAAAAATAAAATACCTATCTTTGCAAAAGATAATCAAGGACTCGTAGCTCAGTGGATTTAGAGCATCTGGTTACGGCCCAGAAGGTCGGAGGTTCGAATCCTCCCGAGTTCACAAAGACCTGTTTTGACTCAATCGAGTTGAGGCGGGTCTTTTTGCATAGTATAGCAAGCACTCAAGTTTTACTCCTATCATTATTATTGAAGGTCAAGAAGAAATGATGCACAAAATTATAGCCCCTTCTCGTTTGTTGTATATCTTGTTGGTATTTTTCTTTTTGAGTTGCAATGCCACGGAGGGGCAAACGCCCTATCCTAGCGAGTGGCAACCGAAAGAAAAAACGGAATTAAAAGCCCAAAAAATATCCATTGCTTTTGTAGGAGACTTAATGTGCCACTCACCGCAGTTTAAATATGCACAAAAAGCTGATGGTACTTATGATTTTGAACCCGTATATGAGCCGATAAAAGAATTTTTATCAAGTGCTGACTTTGCCGTAGGCAACCTTGAGACTATTCTTGCTGGCAAAAGTACCAACTACTCGGGCTATCCACAATTCAATACACCCAATAGCTATGCCGATGCACTCAAAGCAGTAGGTTTTGACCTTATTGTAACGGCAAATAATCATTCTTATGACCAGGGGGAGGCAGGACTTGTGCGTACCTTAGACGAGCTTCACAAACGTAAAATTCCGACAGAAGGCACATATCGCAATCAAGTTGCAAGAGATTCTGTACACGTATATACACGAAACGGTATTCGGTTTGCTATCCTTGCCTATACACAATTCTCAAATATCCCCGTTCCGAGCGAAAAACGTTACTGGCTCAATCACATAGATACAATATTGATAAAGCAGGATATTCAAAAAGCACGTAAATTGGGTGCGGAAATTGTAATTCTACATGTGCATTGGGGTAGCGAATATAAGCAAGAACCTACTGCTTATCAAGTTGATATGGGCAATCAACTCATGGGGCTCGGTCCGGATATTATTATCGGCGGGCATCCCCATGCTTTGCAACCTGTCAAGCGGTTTAAAACCGCAGAAGGCGCAAGTTTAGATAGTGGATTGATTGCCTATTCATTGGGCAATTTTTACTCAAATCAGCAATGGAGATACTCTGATGCAGGCGTTATTCTCAAACTCAATATCGAGAAAAAAGGAGATAAAATAAGACTGTTACAAAGCGAAGCCTTACCGACTTGGGTATTCAAAGGCAGTATTGGCAGTGAGCGTGCCTATAGAATATTGCCCTCAGGGTTATCCGCACAGGATAAACTTCCTTATTGGCTTTACAAAGATTATGAGCAACATAAGACTTATTTACAGCCTATACATTGGCAAAAAATGGCACAAGCGCATACCGATTCTGAATATACTTTGCAACGCTATGACAGTCCAGCCCTAAGGATTGTTGCTTGGAAAAGTCCGCCTCGTATCTTACAGTTTAATGACTTAGCATGGAAAGCATATCCTTGGCGCTACCAATTACCAATCGTAGCAACACCCTTATTACAAGAACATTTTGAGTACGATCCCTTTGATTATAAAGCCATAAAACGCTACCTCAAAAAAAATAAATAAACAAATAGCTAGCCTTGCGCATAAAGCATCAAATACAGTTCAGGAATAATATTTTTGCAAATGTTATTCCTGAACTGCGTAATGGTATTGTTACGATGCTAATAGTATCGGCTTTGCCGGGCTTGTCTTGTACGCTCACGGCAGTTTTCACAATAAAAATATTCACCCATCCAGTCTGTAGTTTCAGGTTTTCCACAGCTCATGCAATTTCGTTCTGTGCTTCTATTTTCGTGGTGTGGATAATCTCTTTTTAGCCTTAGCTCTTCGACGTAGTGGTCGAGGTATAGTACACCAAAATCAAAGAGCGAATGGTCGTTCATCAATTTTTGATTGGTAGGATAATAGGTGCCTATGTTACTCATGGCTACAAGTAGGGTTCGTTTTCCGAGCCTTCTGATGCGTTTAATAAGCGGTAGGTAATCCAAATCACCAGCTACCAAAACGGCAATATCATAGGCATTAGGAATCGCAGCATAATACATCATGCTTGTCGCTAAGGCTATATCTACGCATTTTTCTTTAGGCGAGAACTCTCCTTGGTGTCTGAAATCTATGTCATAAATTTCCATTTCAAAGCGGCATTCCTTTTCAAGGACATCAAAAAAACCTTCTTGATGTTTGCCATCGTGCTCTGGCTTATTGATAGCGCGTGAGCCAAAAAAATGAGTGCGTACATTATCAATTTCAGCACCTATATTTTTTTCTAATTCTCTTTTGATGATGAAAGGTAGCTGTTTGAAATCAATACTGAAACTATCATCAGAAAAAGCTTCTCTTATGTGGTTTCTATTGTGAAACATCCAACTTCCGTCTATAAAAATCATTGATTTAATCGCCATAATTTTTTTCTAAAATCTTCTCTGGTAGAGCGATAAGTTATGCCTAATTTTAATTTATATATTTAAATCTTAATCATCGCTTCTTAATGCCTACCAACCTTCTAAATTATTTATATTTTTAATGTGTAACAGCAACTACGTAATATTAGCATTAAGGTTGTACAAAACAATACAATCTTTAATTTGGAGTCATACTACATAGACATTCGGCGGCCAGCAATAACATTTCTTTGAGAAACGTTATTGTTAAGTCCATTTTTCCATAGCCCGTGGGGTTTGCACCCCCCACGCTATGGAAAATGTATAGTAGTATGATTTCAAATAGTTATTAGGCTAGCGCTTAGCGGGTCGCAGTTTTTAATAAAATACGACTTCGCACTGCGGGTTAGCTTCTTTAAACTTATCGATATTGCGCTGTGAGATACGCGTATTATAACACCTGAGCACACGCAAACTAGGCATATTCATGAGTTGCTTGATACTTCGTACTCTTGTATTATTGCATTCTAAGACTTCAAGGGTTTTGACTTTTTCGATGCAAGCCAAGTTTTTGATTTGCGTTCCCGAGCATCGTAAAGTTTTGAGGCTAATAAGTGCACTTACAATGGAAAGATTATCCATAGGCGTATTTTCAATGTCTAAGACTTCTAAATTGCCTAAGGTGTTAAGCGGGTCGAGGTTAGTAATTGGTGTATTGCCTAATTGTAAAATTTTAAGACTGCGCAAGGGTCTTAAGGGCGATACATCAGTAACGCTCGTACCAGCTAATCTCAATTCTTTGAGGCGGATAAATACGGCAAGTGGCTGCAAATTGCGAATTGATTTATTATCATTGACGTTAATAGTCTCAAGACTTGTTATCGTGTGCAGTTGCTCCTTAGTAGGTGTGCCGTTAAATTGAACATATTTTTCAAATACGGTTTTCCATTCTTGTTCTAAATTTCTCCACCAATCGTTAAGGGCTGCTGTGCGATATATAATAAGCATATTTGGGTTTTCTGTAAGCAGCTCAAGTACTTGATTTTCAGGCATTGGATTGCTATCGCAATATAATAATTTAAGGTTTTTGAGTGTTTTTAGTGGGCTTAAATCGCTGACCCTTGTATTCTCGATATGCAATGCTTCTAAATCTGTGAGTGCGCTCAATGGTCTCAAATCCAAAACTTGCGTACGGTTTAGCTTTATATCTCGCAATGCAATGAGGTCTTGCAATGGTTCGATATTGCTTACACTTGTTTTATTGGCATTAAGTGAGCGCAACTCAAGGAGTTCGCGCAAAGGCTCAAGGGTGTTTATAGCTGCATTACCTTCTATATTGATGGTTGTAAGCCCTGAAATTTGTGCAAGTTCTTCTACTGTGGGTGCGCTACTGACTTTAGCCTGTGCAGTAAATACAGTTTTCCATTCAGCGGGCAGTTCTTTCCACCAATTTTGGAGGCTTTGTGAGGCAAAAACGATAAGTGTTTGGGCTTGCTTGCTATTAAAATCGCGCACATTATCTCTGGTAATGGGGCTATTATCACAATAGACTTTCTCGAGGTTGCTTAAGCCTACAAGGGGTGTGAGGCTTTTGATTTTGCTACCATTTGCAAAAAGAATGCGCAAAGATTTGATTTTACTAAGCGGGCTCAGGTCGCTGATGGCAGTATTAGAAATATCGAGACGTTCGATTTTTTGAAGATTAGCCAAAGGTGCTATGGAGCTGATGCGTGTAGTAGCGAGCTCGAGGAGGCGCAATTCTGTCAGTGTTGTAAGTGGCGTAAGGTCGCTAATGGCAGTAGCAGAGAGTCTCAAATCTTGTAAATTACGCATATTTTGTAGCGGTGCAAGACTTGATATTTTTGTACTATAGGCATAAAGTCTCTCAAGGCTTCTTGCACCTTCTATGGGCGAGAGGTCATTGATATCGGTATCGTTTATATAAAGTTCTTTGAGGTTGTTCATATAACGAAGCGGGGAGAGGTCTTTTACATTAGTGATTCCAATTTGTAGTACTTCGAGTTTATTGAGGTTACGCAGTGGTGTGAGGTCTGAAAAAGACGTACCATTAGCCCTAATACTTTTGAGCTCTGAAAGCTGTGTGAGGGGTCTTAGGTCTTGTAAGTTTGTATTTTCTGAAATATCAATACTTTCCAAATCAGCAAGTACATTAAGTTGTCGTACTGTGATAGAGTCTTGTACATTTACAAATCCTGAAAATACAGATTTCCATTCAGGCGTAAGTTTTTGCCACCAGTTTTTGAGTTCTTCGTCTCTATTGAGCTTAGTGGTATAAATGCTTACAATGCGCAAATCCTGTGCTACGGGGTCGAGGTTTAACTCTATATATCGAGTTTGTGTATGCCGTATGCTATCTTTGGTAATGCTGCTCACGCCTTGAATAAGTCGGTTGAGCGTAACCTTAAAAAATACTTTATTATCCGTTACGTAATGATTGATTTCGCTTACATCAAACTCAAAAGATACGTCCTTGAAAAAGAAATCAATGTCTTTGAGATAAGCCTGCACCCCTTTATTTACTGGCGTACTGCGTGAAAAATCTAAGTCGTCCTCGATTTGTACTTTATCATCACGAAAAAATTTGGCATAACTATCTTGTATAATAACCTCTTTATCCTGCGGGCTTGTCTCTTTGCTACCTAAGGTATTGAGTGTAAAAGCCAAAAAAGAGACTAAACTCTCGACCTGTCGGCGGTAGTTAGCCAGCTCATCGGGGCTGAGTTTATTGCCTTTATTTTTATTTTCTTGTTCTTTTTGTGCATTAGCCTCCTGATAAGAAGCGCAAAGCATGATCAAAACTAAAAAGCAATGGATAAAAAATTGTTTTGAAATCGTATTCATAATTTTTGTATTCAAATTTTTTAATGTGTGTAGAAATAATTTGATATTAGGCATAGCTACTACATGATTTGGTAGTGTATAACAAGTAATGCTTAAAACTAACAGTTCTTTGAGAACTGTTAGTTTTGAAAGACTTTGAGCATTACATCTTTAAGACTACCCATGATTTATAGCTTGCTACCCGCATAAATATAGTCTATCAAGACTTTTTTATCCTCTTCTTGCTTGAAGGGAATAAGATTAGAAATGAGCCAGCCTTTGTTATAACCTCCTCTTACAAATTTAGAGACTTCAAAATACCAGCCTGGTGTTTGAAAAAAGTGAAATTTTACTTCTTTTATCGTCTTAAATTCGAATTTTCTTTGGCTATATTCGTACAAAAACAGCGTCAGATGGTCGGGTTTGTGTTTTTCGGAAGTATAAGAACCAATGGCATTACCACTGGCGAAGGCTTTGCGCAGATTCATAAAATCGAGTTCATGGCTCATAGGGTGTATAAATATCTCGGTATTATGCTTATCTACGGGTTCGAAATGCCGCACATAAGGTTTGAAATGTACCTGCGAGATGACCCATTTAGAACCAACCTCCTCGGACTGTATTTCCATAAATAGCGTAATATCCTGCTCTCTGCCTTCGTAAGTAAATACGGCTTCTACTTGAGCAAACCATTGCCCCCCGTGAAAATTTAGAAAAAACTCTTTTTTCATAACAGCATCTATAAAATTATTTTTAGTGCTACTGTTCATGTTTTTTGCTTGCTTATCGAAGAGTAAATCTATGTAATCCCGACGTGCTTTATCATTTGCTCTAAAACGCTTATCAGAGGGGTCATACTTATCTCCTTTTTTATCCTCTTCATTGTTGAAGCGTCTAAAAAATTGATTGACTTGTTTGGTCTCCGCATAAAGGTCTGACTCATCGCCAAGGTAATTTGTTATCTGTGCCTCTGCTACGGATTGAGCCAGCAACAAGATAAAAAAAAGCCAAATAATAACAGATTTTTTTTGCATTGGATTTAGGATTAGATCAAAATAATGAATTTTATAGTTCTTTTTTACAAAAAAGTTTGCATAAACCGTCTTTTTTTTTCAAATTGTTACGTCAAGCTTAGTTTGTGTAATCAAAGCTAAACTTGAGCAATTGGTTATTTAAATTAGCATCTATTCCTAATATGCACAAATATAGGGCTAATTTTTTTATAAGTTTTCATAATTTTTATACTCAAACCCCAAAAATCATGAGTGAAGCATTTCAAGAAGCCGCTAAAAAGGCAAAAAGCCTTACCGAAAGACCTTCTAACGACACACTGTTACAACTCTACGCGCTCTATAAGCAAGCCACCGAAGGAGACGTAACAGGAGAAAGACCCGGTATGTTCGATTTTAAAGAGCGTGCTAAGTACGATGCATGGGCAGATATCGAAGGAAAATCCAAAGAAGAGGCTGAAAAAGCCTATATTCAATTGGTAGAATCGCTTGCTTAATACTATTGAAGTTAATGGCTTTTTGTACAATCCAAAGTAAAATATCAAAAATATGAGCAAACAAACACGTGAAACCTTATTAGAAGGCGTATGGATGACGGGCAAAAAAGATGCACACGTAGAAATTACAAAAAAAGGTAATAAATACTACGGCAAAATCGTCTGGCTCGAAATTACACACGACGAAAACGGAAATATCCGAAAAGATGACCTCAACCCAGATGAATCTCTCAGAGACCACGAAATCATGGGGCTCGAGATTCTCAAAGACTTCAAATACGCTGGAAGAGGTGAATGGGAAGACGGAACAGTCTATGACCCCGATACTGGAAATACATACAGCGGAACTATGCGTATCGAAGACGACTACGACAAACTCAAAATGAGAGGATATGTGGGTATTGCACTCTTCGGACGAACTGATGTATGGACAAGAGTCAAAGCATAAACAAAAACTAAATAGCTAAGAGTGCCAAAAACAGAAAACTAACAGTTTTTCTCAAACTGTTAGTTTTCTGTTTTCTAATAAAAAATCATACTAAATAGCATGCTTGCTTTAAAATTATTGTAGAACTAACAGTTCTCAAAGAACTGTTAGTTCTTATTGGTAAATGTATAGCAGTATGTAAAAAATACAAACTAAAAAATAAACTAAAACATGATAGCTGCACCCAAACCTCAAGACGAGCAAGCCCGCTTAGCTGCCTTACTCGAGTATGAAATATTAGATACAGAAGCCGAAGAAGAGTTTGATAACTTAGTAAAATTAGCTTCACAAATTTGCGATGCCAAAATTTCCTTAGTATCCCTAATTGATGCCGAGAGGCAGTGGTTTAAGGCACGAAAAGGATTAGGCGCAACAGAAACGCCACGAGAGCTGGCTTTCTGCGCTCATGCCATTTTGCAAGACGGTATTTTCGAAGTCGAGAATGCTTTAGAAGATGAGCGTTTTCACGATAATCCGCTTGTTACGGATAACCCTGATATTCGTTTTTATGCTGGTATGCCGCTTGCAACACCAAGTGGGCACAAAATCGGTACGCTTTGCGTTATTGATGTCGTACCTAAAAAACTCACCGAAGCGCAGCGTTTTGCACTCAAAACCCTTGGAGAGCAAGTGATTGCACAACTAGAACTCAAGCTCAAGTTAAGAGACTTGCAAGAGCGCATGCGGCAAGTCAAAAAAGCCCAAGCTCAAATTATTCAAAGTGAAAAAATGGCTACCTTAGGGCAACTTATTGCTAATATTGCACACGAGATTAATACGCCATTAGGTGCTATTAAAGCCTCTTCTGAAAATGCTAAACTCGCATTGGATAGCTTTACACAAAACCTGCCCGAGTTTGTTCAAAATATCGAGACCGAACACAGACCGCTCTTCGAACAGCTTATTACGATAAGCATGCAGGCTAATCCACCAGTATTGAGCACTAAGGAAGCACGGCAACTTAAATATGAGTTGATCGATAAGCTCGCAAATGCTGATATTCAAATCTCTTCAAGTATTGCTGAACTGCTTATCCATACAGGGTTACATAAACAAGATGTCGAAAATTTGCATTTTCTTAAAGATCAAAAAGGCATCGAAATGCTTAAAAAAGTAGCGCATTTGATACAAGTGTTTAAAAGCAATAGCACTATTCAAGAAGCTACTACACGCGCTGCAAAAGTAATATTTGCTATCAAAACCTTCGCCCGACAAGACTTGATGCAAACAGCTACCGCACTCGTGGTCAATGATAATATCGATAATGTGCTCACGATTTATCAGCATCACTTTAATCAAAATATTCAACTCGAAAAGCAGTGGGGCGATATCCCCAAAATAGAAGGCTATCCTGACGAGCTTGTGCAAGTATGGACAAATATCATATACAATGCTATTCAAGCTATGCAGAATCAAGGCAAACTCACAATAAGCACCTATAACCACGAAGGTAAAGTGCGTGTGGCTATTAGTGATACGGGCACAGGCATTCCCAATGAAATTAAAGATAAAATTTTTGAGCCATTTTTTACAAGTAAAGGACTTGGCGAAGGAAGCGGTTTAGGACTAGATATCTGCCGTACGATTATCGAAAAACATAAGGGTAGCATCTCTTTTGAGTCGGAAGAAGGTAAGGGTACAACTTTTTTTGTAGATTTGCCACTCACTTTTAATCAAGAAGAGCTGCAAACAACTTAGATATAAACACCAGTGCTTTTTATTATTTCAGCAGGTGTGTCTGTTTAAGAGCTCATTAAATAACTAAAAAGGGCTATTATTCTTTGTACACTTACTTACTTGGTAGTGTATAACAAGTAATGCTTAGAACTAACAGTTCTTTGAGAACTGTTAGTTTTGAAAGACTTTGAGCATTACATCTTTAAGACTACCACTTACTTAATAACTTTTCGCTGGATAATTTTTATGAGAGAAAAAAATAAACTAAGAGACGTATTTGGGCATTGGATATGGCTTAAAAGGTGGCTTATATCGCTTATTGGTTTTTTGACTTATCGTCGCTATCACGTTACGAACAAACTCAAAGTTGAGAATGCCGAGATATTGCAAAAACTACCCGCTCAAAATGTACTTTTTCTCTCGAATCATCAAACTTATTATGCCGATGTCATTGCATTTTACCATATCTTTTGTAGCCAAAATGCATGTGGTAAAATGGCTATGCAAAATCTAAGCTATTTGCTACGCCCAAAAGCAAATATTTATTATGTAGCTGCTGAGGAAACTATGAAAAAAAGTGGACTCATACCGCGCATTTTTGCTTATGTAGGTGCCGTTACAGTGCGTAGAAGCTGGCGAAGCGAGGGCACGCTTGTGCAACGCAAAGTAGATAAAAATGCTTTTGAACAAATTGAAAAAGCCTTGTCTGCGGGCTGGCTTGTGAGTTTCCCACAAGGCACAACAAGCCCGTATGCACCTGTGAGAAAAGGCGTAGCGCATATTATACGCGATTATCAACCCATTGTCGTACCTATTGAAATTGACGGATTCCGAAGAGCTTTTGACAAAAAAGGATTCTTTTTAAAACAAAAAAATACAGTTTTGAAGGTGAAATTCAAAGCACCTATGCAGTATGATAGCAATGATTCAGTAGATAATATAAAATTGCAAATCAAAAAGGCTATTGGGCAAAATAAACCAAATTTGAGCTATAAAAAAAGAACTTAGCTATAATCTCTGCTGAAAAAGGTCATGGTTAAAGCCTAAACCTAATCATACCTAAGCCAACAAGATTTGTAATTTTCATAAAAACTACCTATATTAAGCCCTTCTTTAAACATAACTTTGCAACCAGAAATACAGTGCTTAAACAAAATACTGTATGCACTGTTTGCAAATTTTCATTTTTATACCATACAATAAAAGCATAAAAATATGATGGCTGAAACCCACGACCCTAATTTAGAAACTTTTGTTTCGATACCCGAAAACTCGGATTTTCCTATTCAAAACTTACCTTATGGTATTTTTTCAAAATCTGATGCTGATAAAGCCGTAGGTGTACGCATCGGCGACCACGTTTTGGATTTATCCAAACTTTATAAAGACAAGCACCTCGATGGTATTGGTATTCACGATAATGTATTTGATCGTGCTTACCTTAATGATTTTATGGAAATGGGCAAAAACTATTGGCAGAAAACCCGTTTGCGCATTTCACGCCTGCTGCGCAAAGGCTCGGCTATAGAGGCTGAGGCAAAGCGTTATTTATATCCAATATCGTCGCTTGAAGTGCACCTGCCCGTGTTTGTAAGAGATTATACAGACTTTTATTCTAGCGAAGAACATGCGACAAACGTGGGTAAAATGTTCCGTCCTAATGGCGACCCACTGCTACCCAACTGGAAGCACCTGCCCGTAGGCTATCACGGCAGAGCCTCTTCAATTATTGTATCCGGCACGGATATACACCGTCCGAAAGGGCAGACTAAGCCCAAGGAGGATGAACCACCCGTATTCGGACCTTCGCAGCGCATGGATTTTGAATTAGAAATGGCTTTTATAACCGGCACAGCCTCCGAGCTTGGAGAGGCTATTACCACCCAAGAAGCTGAAAATCATATCTTTGGTATGGTGCTATTCAATGACTGGTCAGCACGAGATTTACAAAAATGGGAGTACGTGCCGCTCGGTCCATTTTTAGGTAAAAACTTTGCCTCTTCTATCTCGCCTTGGATTGTTACGCTCGATGCCCTGGAGCCCTTCCGTACCGCTTCGCCAAAGCAAGACCCCGAAGTATTGCCTTATTTGAAATGCAACGCAAATCACGCTTTTGATATCAATTTGCAAGTCTATTTACAACCCGAAGCGGGTAAAGAAAATTTAATCTGCCGCTCTAATTTTAAGCACATGTATTGGAATATTGCACAGCAACTCGCACATCATACCGTCAACGGCTGTAATATTGGCGTAGGAGATATGTATGGCTCGGGTACAATAAGTGGCAAAACCGAAGATTCTTTTGGCTCTATGCTCGAGCTCAGCTGGGCAGGCACAAAACCTTTGAAACTCAATGACGGTAGCGAACGCAAATTCTTGCAAGATAATGACACTGTGATTATGCGCGGCTATGCACAGAAAGATGGACTACGTATTGGTTTTGGAGAGGTACGCACAAAATTACTACCAACAAAATAAAGTTAAAGCCCTTAAATTTTAGAAAATTGTGCTTCAAGTAACTATGGCATCTATGTTAATGCTTATAAAGTTTCTTAAAAAATAGAAACAAGTAGTCATTGCGCATAGATGCTTTTCTTGTATAATTATGTTGTAAATTTAGAAATTACAAGCGAATAATGCGTATTTTGCATATTTCTTTTTATCTTTGCGCTAATGTTTTTTTAGCAATCTGAACAAACCCTATTTTTGAAATCTTTGAAATTTTAATTCTTATGAAAAAATTTATTATACTTTTCCTGCTCTTCGGTATAGCTAGTCTCTGTGCTGTAGATGCTCAAGCACAGGCAGAGGGGCAGCGACTCGTAAGAGACATACAGCAACTAAAGCCTACAAAGAGCAAGTTGCCCGAGAGTATGACCATGAGCGAAATTACACAGTTCGCTACCGAACTCAGTACTACTATTGCAGATAAGTATCGCTACTCAGACGATGAAAGACGCACCCTTCGCAGTGCTTTCAATCGCTATATTGGCGAGTACTACCGCATCAGAAGAGACTATGACGAGAGCCAAAAAAATGCTGCTGCTAAAGCGCAAGTGCAAAATCGTAATCGACTCAATAATGATGTAGCACCGATTTTTAAAGGTAATTTTAGTGCAAGACAAGAGCTTGTTAATGCGGGCTTGTAGCATCTTAACATTATAACTATATCTCGCCTATCTCTCTTTTGTTTCATAGGCTAAACCGAATTTTAACCCTATTTTCTCATGAAGTATATATATTCTTTTCCCATGGCAATCTTGCTGCTCGCCTTCCTTGGGCTTCAACAAAGGGCAGATGCGCAGATAGCCACTTTTCCTTATTTTGAAGACTTTGAAACCATAAGTATCACCGGAGCTGGTTTTTCTTGCTTCACAGGGCCTGGCCCCGTACTGCCCGCAGGATGGGTAGATGAAGCACCCGGTGGAAGACGCTGGGCTAGTGAAAATGGCGGTACGCCTTCAAGCTTTAGTACAGGTCCTCTTGGAGGTTCCGTGAATCAGGTTGTTACACCAGGTAATGCCTACTTATTTACAGAAGCATCGGGCTGTACGAACCAACCACACAACTTGCGTTCACCAGAATTTGATTTTTCTGCTATTGATTTCGACCCCGCTCTTGCTTTTGACTACCACCTGAGAGGTATAGCTATGGGTAACCTTTTCTTAGAAGTAAGCACTGATGGACCGGCCGGTCCTTGGACAGTGATTAATACACTTATCGGTTTAGTAGAAAATGCTGACTTTCCCAATGGTAATTCAAACTGGAAAACAGCTGAAGTAAATCTAAGTGCTTACACAGGAGAACCAAGCGTATATTTCAGACTCAGAGGAGTAACAGGAACAACCTTTAACTCTGATATGGCAATTGATAATTTCACTATTTTCCCCGCTACACCCGATCTCACACCAGGCAATTTGATTGCGCCCGTATCTGGTGGTAACCTCGGTAACGAAAATGTAACCGTTACGATTGAAAACGTGGGCGTACTGCCCGCTACAGGATTTGATGTTACGGTAAATTTAGTAGGTACTGTTGGTGATGCTATTGGTATTAACCAAGAAATTTCACAGTCATTCCCAGACGTAACTATTGCTGATGGTGCATCTGTTACTGTTACACTTGACGAAACATTAAATATGTCAGTCAAAGGTTTTTATGTTCTGATTATTGAAGTATCTAGCGATGATGACCCCAATGATACGAACAATGTAGGGCAAATTTTACGTGAAAGCTACTTAGTAGTAGATCCCAATGGATATACACAAAGCTGGGAGAATGGGCGAGGTGCTTGGTATCTAAATCCATTTTTGTTTAATTTTACACCTACGGGCGGAATTTTTCAAGAAATTTGGGAGCAAGGCGTACCTAATAATACGATTATTAACGAAGCCTCTGATGGAAATAATGCCTATGCAACCTTCTTAGAAGAAAATTTACCTACACCAGGCATTGCTAATGGTGTTAGCGCAACAGGGCAAATCCTGATGTCGCCTGTATTTAATTTTGCGCCTTACACTGCTGCTGATGAAATTACTTTTGCTTTAGACATTAACCACGATTTAGTAGCCAATGAAGACCTTTTTGCCATAGTTTATAATGTCGGTGGTGCAACAAATTATGCAGGGCCTGACTGGACTTTTCTTGGGTTTATAGGTGAGCCTAATTCACGAAACTGGTATGATGGTACGGACTTAGTCGGCAATTTTAGCTGGCAAGGTACTAGCAACGGCTGGAAAAGAGCGGTAATCTCTATAGAAGCAGGTGCTATTGGTGTTCCTATTTACGGTCAGCCAGAAGTAAGATTTGGTATAGTTTCTATAAACGAAGAAGAAGGTATAGAATTTTTCCCTGGTGTGGTGTTTCCTGTAAGCAGCTTACAGCCTATTGAAGGTGCAGCCGTTGATAATTTTGCTATAACTGATGGCACGGTAGCAGATATTGCCGTTACTAATGTCATCGTTCCCGAGACCTCTGCTAACCTCAATGCCGCACAAGAAGTTACTATCGAGATTTCTAACTTTGGTGCTTCTGACGTCTCGCAGTTTGAAGTGAGTTTCTTAATCAACGGACCTGCGGGCGTTTCTACCGCTACCGAAAACATCACGCTTACCGTACCGGCTTTTGGTAGCGCAAATTATACTTTTGTAGGAAAAGCAAATCTTTCCTTTATTGGTGCTTACGACTTTACAGTAAGTGCATTTCCTACTGCAATAGTAGATCCTTTCCCCGAGAATAATACGCGCAATCAAGTCGTAGTTCATGAGTTTGTACTTGCAGAAAACTGCCTGCTCAACGAAGATTTTGCATCGGCAGCAGGTACAGCACCGCCTACAGGATGGCAAAATATCGTAGCAGATGGGCTTGATGCCACAGCAACATGGCGTTTTGATAATCCCGGCGGACGTACAACCCCTGCGCCTTTTAGCGCACCCCTTGCCATTCTGGATAGTGATGTGCTTGGAGAGTTTAGCGGTCCAGAAGATGCTTCACTCATTACACCGAGTTTGGATTTGAGCGCAGTTGAAGAAGGAAAAGCCGTAACGTTCAAGTTCGACCATTATTTCAATAGCTCGTTTGGTGGGGGAATTGAAGTAGCCTACTCTACTGATATGGGCGAGGAATGGACAGTTCTCGGCTCGGCTGGAGCACTTGGTGGCGGCGCTGAATTGTCTTCACACCCTGATGGTTTTGCGGTAACAGGACCCGTACAGCCTGTAGATACAGAATCTTTTGATCTTTCAGACCTTATTGGGCAAGAGAGCCTACAGTTCCGTTTCCGATGGGTAGGTGATTGGAGCATGTTTTGGATGCTCGATAACATCAGCCTGTGTGTAGTAGAAGACCTGCCCGTACTTGCTGCCGAAGGCTTTGGCTTTGACTCCGTGCGTGTAGAGTGGACTGACAACTCGAGCTTTAATCCTGCTTTTGTATTGCAACGAGCCACACGCATCAACGAGCCTGATAGCAATTGGGTAGTTGTAGCTGTGCTTCCCGCAGGGCAAACAACTTACATAGACTCAATGGTAATTCCTGAGCGCACGTATTTCTACCGTGTGCAGTATTTATATACTGACGGGCTTTCGCCTTATAGCAATATAGACTCGGCTACAATGGAATCTCTTCCAGACGCACCTCCAGGAGTTGCTCCTTACGAACCTATTTTGACTGGTGAGCCCGGACACCGTTCAGCAATTTTGAGCTGGAATGCACCTGACGAAGACCAATTTATTGTTGGATTTGATGTCTATGGATTTGATGTGCGATACCCTACGACACGTGTAGGCTCTACAACGACAAATCAGTTTACAGTACAAAACCTTGTAAACGGTATGACCTATGGATTCCGTATCCGTCCGATTTTTGAAGACGGTACTCTCGGTGAGTTTTCTAATGGGGTAGAGGTACGTCCTTCTATTGTTTTGGCTAATGAAGCTGAAAGTGCACAAACACTCTTAGAGGTTTTCCCAAATCCTAATGATGGAACGTTCCAAGTACGTATCCAAAACTTGAAGGGTGAAGCTAAATCTATGCAACTTGTCAATACTTCTGGACAACTTGTGTGGAAAAAACAGCTTACTAACCAAACGGGAACGCTCGCTGAAACTTTAAGCCTACCACAGCTTGCAAGTGGCTTGTATATCTTACAAGTAGAAACTGAAAATGAAGTGCTGAATCATAAAATCAGCATTCAAAAATAAAATCTATTAAGCACTTATTTGAGCAGACTTATATCTAAAAACTGCGCAAATAAGTGCTTAATCTTTTGAATTAGACAAAAAAGTATGTATTTTTGCCATAATCTATCAATGTTTTTACGCTGATTGCATATTTTTAAGCAAAATTTATTTATTTTGCGCATTAAAATATGAGCAAATAGCGTGTTTATTAAAATTTTTGTTTTAATTTTACAAAAAGTTTTGATATACACTATACTGTAAAAATAATACTTTTCAAGCTTTTATGTAAATTTGCAATTGTAACTCAAATTCATCACACTTAACTAAATTTGATAAAGATGAAAAAATTACTTTTCCCTTTGATACTGCTTTTAGCAGCTTTGACATTCGTAACCACTTCTTGCGAGGAAAACTTCGACGGCGAAGGCTCTAAGTTCAGACGTTTAGAAGCACTTTCACGTTCTTGGAATGTAACAGAAGCGCGTTTTGGACGTGAAGTTGCACCAGGAGACTGGTATAATAGCTTCTCTATTGCTTTTACCTCCGACGGACAGTACTTAGTAACTAACCCTGACGGTCGCCCTGCAGGTCCTTTGAATACTTCTGGTACTTGGGAGTTTGCCAACAATGAAACTGTATTGGTATTTGACAGAGGTACACAACAAGAAACACGTATCTTGATTGCATTTCTCTCTGCTTCAGGTGATAATATGGAGTGGGAGTGGGACGTAACCCTTCCAGGCAAAGCGCGTACAACTTATCAGTTTAAATTAGTACCTGCTCAATAAAAAGCAGCACGCTAATTTTTACAAAAAAAACCTTGCATTTTCTAAAAAATGCAAGGTTTTTTGTTTGTGCAATTATCTAATAAAGACTTAACTGCCACTTTTCTAAATAATTAGCAATCAAAATAGGTTTAGGTAGCGCTTCAACTGTTATCGTATCAAAAGCTTGTGCTTTGTGCTGTTGCAAAAAAGATTGCCAAGCAGAGCCCGTATCTTTTATTTTGAAATAACTAAAACGCACCTGTAAATGCTGATGAGTCAGTACGTGTTTTTGATAATCAGAACTCCCTTTGAGTAGCCAATCTTGCGACGGCAATACCGCAAAAACTTCCTCTAAGGATAAACTTTTATCGCTCTCTAACATCGGAAAATCGTAAAGAGAAGCCCAGATATCACTTGTATCTCGTTTTTTGAGATATAGGCTACCCGCTTCATTTTGAAAAATAAAATAGTAAAAATAGCGAGTCTTTACCTTGATTTTACGCTTCTTGACTGGATAGGCTTGAGGTTTACTTAGCCGCCTTGCTTCGCAGTAGTCTGATAAAGGGCATTGCTGGCACTTTGGATTTTTGGGTAAGCAAACCAAAGCGCCTAACTCCATGATGGCTTGATTGTGCGTAGCAGATTCGGAAGTAGGTAGTAAACCCTGCGCTATGTTTGTAAATTCTTTTTTGGCTTTTCCCGAGCTAATGTCTGTATCAATGGCAAAAAGGCGAGAAAGTACTCTATACACATTGCCGTCTAATACTGCCGTTGGTAAGCCAAAAGCAAAAGATGCAATGGCTGCAGCTGTATAACTACCTACGCCTGGCAGTTTTAACAGATCTTCGTAGCTATTAGGAAATTCGCCCGCTCGCTCTTGACTCACTATTTTAGCTGCTTTATGCAAATTTCTTGCTCGGCTATAATAGCCTAAACCCTGCCAAAGACGCATAACCTCGCCCTCAGAAGCAGCAGCAAGTGCATGAACATCGGGAAAGTGTGCAATGAAGCGCTCGTAATAAGGCATACCTTGAGCGACACGTGTTTGCTGTAAAATAATTTCTGAAAGCCATATTTTATAGGCATCTTTTGTATTGCGCCAAGGCATACTGCGCTTATTAGCTGCAAACCATGCAATAAGGGCTGCTGAAATAGGGTTAGAAGGCATAGTTATCAGTGATTTCTGTATGAAAAGTAAGCATTAAATCATACTAATAGACATTTAATAGCCAGAAATAATATTTCTCAAAGAAAAAATATTCTTGCTAAGTTCATTTTTCCATAGGTGCTATGGATAAACATATAGTGGTATGGTATGAAATAAAAAAGCCTCGAGAATGTTATTCTCAAGGCTTTTTCGTATTTGTCTTTTTCAGTGCAAACAATCAAAATATGGAATTGTTTAGCCACCAAAATCATCAAAAGAAATATTTTCCTCTGGAATGCCTAAATCATCTAATAATTTGATAACAGCGGCGTTCATCATAGGAGGACCGCAGAAATAATATTCGATTTCATCTGGATCTTCGTGCTTAGAGAGGTATTCATCATAAAGCACTTGGTGGATAAATCCAACATAGCCGTCCCAATTATCCTCTTCCATAGGCTCTGATAAGGCTACATTAAATTTAAAGTTTGGAAACTCCTTCTCAATAGCTCTAAACTCCTCTACATAGAAAAGCTCACGCTTCGAGCGTCCGCCATACCAAAACGAAACTTTACGGTCTGATTTGAGTGTATGGAAAAGATGGAAAAGATGCGAACGAAGAGGAGCCATACCAGCACCACCACCGATATAAACCATTTCGTTATCAGTTTCTTTGATAAAGAACTCTCCATAAGGACCTGAAATCATTACCTTATCGCCAGGCACACAGCCAAAGACATAAGAAGAACATTTTCCAGGATTTACGTCCATGAAACCTCCTTTTGCTCTATCCCAAGGCGGCGTAGCAATACGAATATTCAACATCACGATATTACCCTCAGCAGGGTGATTAGCCATAGAATAGGCACGGAATTCCTCTTCGGTATTAACCATTTTCAAATCCCACATATTAAACTTATCCCAATCCTCTTTAAACTTATCAGGTCCACCTGGATCTTTTGGATGGGGTTTAATATCCATATCCTTAAAGTTTACTGTAATAGGAGGTACATCAATCTGAATATATCCACCTGATTCGAACTCTAAGTGTTCACCATCGGGAAGTTTTACGACAAACTCTTTAATGAAGGTAGCCACGTTGTAGTTTGATACTACTTCACATTCCCATTTTTTGATACCAAAAATCTCGTCAGGGACGCGGATTTTCATATCTTCTTTAACTTTTACTTGGCAGGCTAAGCGCACACCCTCTTGCTTTTCCTTGCGGCTCAAATGACCCTCTTCGGTAGGCAATACGCCACCGCCACCTTCTTCGATAACGCACTTGCACATAGCACAAGTACCGCCACCACCACAAGCAGAAGGTAAAAATACTTTATTTCCACCTAATGTTGAGAGTAAGTTTGTACCAGCAGGCACTTCCAACTCACGTTCACCATTGATAGTGATTTTTACGTTTCCTGATTGTACTAACTTAGCTTGTGCGCCGAGCAGTACAAATACTAAAAAGAGCATAGTGAGCGAAAAAGCCACTATAGCTATCAAGATAATTGTAATGTCCATAATAATTTTTTACTTATTTAAGTAAGACCATCAAATTGCAATACTTTACAGTGGCAAAGATAGAAATATTTTGAAAAGTACGTATATTTTTGAATCAAAAAAAACGTTTTTTTTTCTATTTTAGCTTATCCTTACCGATAATAGCCAAACATTGTTAGGCTTTTGTGTTTTTGCAACAATTCTAGTTTATACAAAGATTTGTCTATAAAATTTGTTTGCGCTTTAGCTTGATTTTTTCATCATTAAAA
>JAFIER010000126.1 GCA_020832465.1 Bernardetiaceae bacterium | reverse complement strand
TCAAAAACAAGAAATCAACATAGAAAGTTTCTTATCACCTGCTCGTTTAAGTAGATATGTGCAGGTTTGCCATGGCAATATGGTACAAGCTATTGAGTTATATCAAATTCAAGCGCGCTTTTCAGCTAGTTTTGTGCCTCTTTTGTCTGTTTTTGAAGTGTCGCTACGCAATGCCATTAGCTCTCATCTCGAACTATTTTTTGAAGACAAAAATTCTACCGCCACTCAAATTATTAGCGTGTTGGAGAAAAAAATCAAACGTAAACTCACGCAACAGGAAGAAGAATATGTATTTGAAACTCTACCTTTTCAAACAAATTTAGGATGGATTGAATATCTGAAATATTTCTTAATATGGATAATAGCAAGTGACAGTTCAAAAAACAAAGAAGATTTAATATTTCTCACACATAAAAATCTTATGAAAGACAGTAAGTACTTGCAAGAAGCCGCAGAAAAAACGAGAAACTTTTTGTACAAAAATATCAATAAGGCTATTCTGAAAACAGAAGACGATCTAAGGAAAAAACTTAAAGAGGAACAACGAGTCTTGCTGCGCCGAACAAATTATGATTTTAAAAAGAGAGAAAATAAAGACAAAGAATGGGCACGAAGAGAAATAGATAAATCCGTGAATAATAGACTATTAAAACAGCCTATTACAAATGCACAAGTTGTATCTAATACTGAATTAGGATTTTGGACTCACTTTTTTGACTATCAACCTTATAATATGTTTAAAGACTTATATAAAAACATGGGTAAATATGAGCTCTGTGCTGCTCCGACAAATATCTTCAACAAAAAAAACCTACAAAAATTTGCTATCGAGAACCGTATTAAGGGTGTAGGTTCTTATTCTAAGCTAAATAAAAAAATAAATTTAGATTACTTACAAGTAATTCGAGAATTTCGTAATAGAATAGCCCATAATGAACCTATTATTTTTACTCAAATGCGTAAAAGTGCGCAGAGTAACGTTTTAAAGGCAAATCCTGAGCTAAGAAAATACGATAAACTAGTAACGATAGACATAAGTAAAGCAGAGCATGTTTATAGTTGTATCAATACGATATTAAAACTGCTCAACGAAGAACTTTATATGTTTGCAGATTTCTTATACACAGTCGAGAAAGACTTAATACACGTGAACGAATATCTAACATATTTCAAAAGAAACAAAGTATAAACGCAGGCAGTGATGTACAAAATTGTCTTTTTAATATCATTATGGTTGTCAGCATGCTACGTACCGCCTGAGCTTTTGGCTCAAATCCAATTACAAGTGGTAGCGCAAAGCGAAGCCTCCCCATTCAAAGCATTATCTTATCAAAAAAATCATAAAGATTCGCTCTCGGCTTTCGCCGAAATTCAAAACCTACAACTTCGCTATCAAGATATAGGCTACCTCCTTGCCAAAATCAAAAAAATACACTATGATAGCACAAAACAACAACTCCATGCCGTGTTAGCAACTGGACAAGCCTTCCAATGGGTCGCTTTGCGGCGCGGAAATCTACCTGCAGAAGTGCTACAAAAAGTGCATTTTAAAGATAAAATATATCAGCAAACAGCTTTCCGCTACAGGCAAGTCATTGCGCTCAAGCGTGAAGTGCTAACCTATTCTGAAAATCATGGCTATCCTTTTGCTTCTTTAATGCTGGATTCTATCCACATCGAAGGGCATCATCTCAAGGCAAGTTTGAATTATAAAAGCGGTACTTTTATTCGCTTTGATACGCTACTTATCGAGGGTAAGGCAGGTGTGCGTACCGATTTTTTGCAACGTTATTTACGACTTAAAAAAGGCGAACCTTTTAGCCAAGCCAAAGTAGAACAAGCATTGCGCCTACTCAGTACGCTGCCTTACATACGTGAAAGCAAACCCGCTGATTTAATTTTTAAAGACGACCGTGCCTATCTCAAACTCTACTTAGAAAAACGCAAAACCGATGAAGCCGACCTGCTCGTCGGGCTTATGCCTAATGAAGAGCAAGAAAATCGAATGCTACTCACAGGGCAGTTGCTTTTGCGGTTTCATAATCCTTTTGGGGGGGGGAAGCTCATTCATATCGAGGGGCAGCGCATTCGGAGCGAAACCCAGCGTTTGCGCCTCGAGTATAAACACCCTAATCTTTTTAATACAGGGTTCGATGTAGGTGGAGATTTTTTTATGCTCAAAGAGGATACTACTTTTTTGCGCCTTGAGCGCAATCTTACGATGCGATACCCCTCCAAATACGGCGAAATTAGATTTATGATTGGCTTAGAAACCACGCGCCTACTCGCCGCACCACGTGATTTTAGACATATAGATAGCGATTATTTGCATTATGGCATAGGCTATCGCCGCCTCGCCCTCGATGATATTCTACTCCCCCGAAAAGGGTGGCTCATCGATTTGCAAATCCAAACGGGGAATAAGCGCATTCTAACCAATACGCTTATTCCCGAAGCCGTTTATGATACACTTGCACTAAAAAGTACACAATTCCGCCTACTCGCCGAGCTTGAATATTTCATCAAAACAGGAAACCTCACCACCCTTTATTTACGCAACAGAGCGGGAATAATTGTCAATGAAAATTTATTTCGCAACGACCTTTTTACCATAGGCGGTCTCAAGACATTGCGGGGTTTTAATGAAAACTTTTTTTTTGTATCGGATTATAATATCCTTACCGCCGAGTTTCGTTTGCATTTTGAAGAAAACTCTTTTCTCTTTGTCTTTGCTGATGCAGCTTGGGTGCGCTCACGTGCAAGCGGGAGCGCTTTTTCAGATTTGCCTTATGGCTTAGGCGCAGGCTTGAGCTTTAGCACGCAAGCCGGAATTTTTACTTTTGTCTATGCCTTAGGAGGGCAACAAGAGCAACCCATCAACCTAAGGCTCTCTAAAATTCATTTTGGTTTAGTAGGGCGGTTCTAAAAATCTTTTTTTTGTGGCTAATTACACTTTCATGTATGGAAAATAAGTCGTATATTTTGATTTTACGAAAAACATATCTTACTTTACGTAAAATATTTGAAAACATGTAACCACTAAGGAGGTTTGCATTTTTATATAAAAAGAAATACAACAAACATGCAAAATTTACAAGAAGATATACGCAACGACTGGACGCGCGAAGAGATAAGTAAAATTTACCATAGCCCTGTGTTAGATTTGATGTATCAAGGTGCTACAATGCACCGAAAATATCACAACGGACAGGAAGTGCAGGTATGTACACTGCTTTCCGTCAAGACGGGCGGCTGCCCCGAAGATTGTGCCTACTGCCCACAGGCGGCACGCTATCATACTGATGTCAAAGCCCATAAAATGCTCGAGGCTGAGGAGATATTAAGCAAAGCAAGGGAGGCTAAAGCCAACGGAAGCACACGCTTTTGTATGGGTGCAGCTTGGCGAGAGGTGCGCAACGGACGAGACTTTGACCGCGTCGTAGATGTTGTCAAAGAAGTTACGCAGATGCAAATGGAAGTCTGCTGTACGCTTGGTATGCTCACTGCCGAGCAAGCAAAAAAACTCAAAGATGCGGGTCTTTATGCTTATAATCACAACTTAGATACGAGCGAAGATTATTATGCCGATATTATTTCTACAAGAGACTATCAAGATAGGCTCAATACATTAGAAAATGTACGTCAAGCGGGCGTATCGGTTTGCTCTGGAGGTATTATCGGCATGGGCGAGACGGACAAAGACCGCATCGGGCTTTTGCATACCTTAGCTACGCTACCCGAGCACCCCGAGTCTGTTCCTGTCAATGCGCTTGTGCCTGTAGAGGGTACGCCACTCGAGGAGCAACAACGCGTATCGGTGTGGGAAATGGTGCGTATGATTGCTACCGCTCGTATCTTGATGCCTAAGGCAATGGTGCGTCTCTCGGCGGGGCGTGTGCGCATGAACCTCGAGGAGCAAGCCCTTTGTTTTATGGCTGGTGCCAACTCTATTTTTGCTGGTGATAAGCTCTTGACTACACCTAACCCAGATTATGTCGACGATAAGAAAATGTTTCAAACCTTACAGCTGCGCCCACGCGAGGCTTTCAAAAATGAAACAAAAATAGAAGCAGTGCAAATCTAAACAAAAGCCTTCAGAAATAACATTTCTCAAAGAAATGTTATTTCTTTTTTGTATAAAGTATTCAAAATACAGATGACGCAAATTCCTATTATTCTAAAACCATGAGCAAGCCCATATCTAAGCCAAATTCGGCAGAGTCAAAGTTAGAAGAGGAAAAAAAGAGTAATAAAAAAGTTTTTAAAACACTCAATCCTAATAGCGTTTATATCCCAGTAGCTATCGGGCTAGCAGTAGCGGTGTATTTGTTTATTGACAAAGTCAATATTGATGTTTTTGTAGAAAAATTAGTCGCTGCAACTTGGTGGTGGTTTGGCGTAGCCCTTATTGTATTACTCTCACGTGATGCGGGCTATATCTATCGTATTAGAATGCTTACGGGCAAACGGCTTACTTGGAAGGCAAGTATATATGTTATTTTGCTTTGGGAGTTTGCTTCTGCCGTAACGCCTTCGGTAGTAGGAGGCACCGCCGTGGCTGTTTTTATTCTGAACAAAGAAAAATTATCCTTAGGCAAATCCTTTGCTTTTGCGATGCTTACTGCATTTTTTGATAATTTTTTCTTTATCATATTTGCACCGCTTGCGCTTATAGCTACGAATTTGTGGGGTATGCAAGTCTTTCCTAATATTAGCATGGAAGGAGGCTGGTTACAAGACTACGGACTTCAAGTTGTTTTTTATGTGAGCTACGCTCTGATTGTTTTATATAACTTTATCTTTGCTTATGGTTTATTTTTTAACCCTCGAGGTTTTAAATGGATTTTAGTCAAGATAACAAGCATTGGCTGGCTCAAACGCTTTCGCAATGGCGCATTAGAAACGGGCACGGAAGTAATCATGGCTTCAAAAGAGCTCAAAGGTAAGGATTTTAACTACTGGCTCAAAGCAACCCTATCTACAATTTTTATCTGGACTTCACGCTACTTTATGCTCAACTGCCTTGTCGCTGCCTTTTCAGATATGAATATGCTTGACCACTTACTCGCATTTTCAAGGCAAATTATCATGTGGATTGTGATGCTTATTTCGCCTACACCAGGAAGCAGTGGGGCTGCCGAAGGTGTATTTTGTCTTTTTTATAGCGAATTTTTGAGTAATGATTTTTGTGCTGCCGTAGGAATTTTGTGGAGACTTTTCTATTACTACCCTTATCTTTTTATCGGCGCACTGATTCTACCTCGCTGGATAAAAAGAGTGTATGCTAAAAAATAGCAATCCAAAAAAATAACTAACAGTTCTTTGAGAACTGTTAGTTATTGTGTAGATAAAGCCTGGTAAGTTGCTTATATATCCACTTTGGCATAGCGTGCATTTCTCTCTATAAAATCTCTACGGGGTGGTACTTCGTCGCCCATAAGCATAGAAAAAAGTTGGTCGGAAGCGGCGGCTGATTCTATATCAACTCGCTTGAGCGTTCGGTTTTCAGGGTTCATGGTTGTGTCCCAGAGTTGTTGGGGGTTCATTTCACCCAAACCTTTGTAACGTTGCACAGATGCACCTGCACCGAGCTCTCTTACGGCCTCTTCTCTTTGGCGTTCTGTCCAGCAATAGCGTTCTTTTTTTCCTTTTCTGACTAAATAAAAGGGTGGCTGTGCAATATATACATAGCCTTTATCAATCATTTCACGCATATACCTAAAAAAGAGGGTGAGAATGAGGGTTCGGATATGGCTACCGTCCACATCAGCATCAGTCATAATGATAATCTTATGATAACGAATTTTTTCTAAATCGAGGTATCGCTCGCCGTCTTTTTCTCCAAATCTAATACCTAAGGCAGTGATGATATTTTTAATTTCATCATTGTCATAAATTCGGTGCTCTTGGGCTTTCTCTACGTTTAGTATTTTGCCTCGCAAAGGCAAAATAGCTTGAAAAGCTCGATTGCGTCCTTGCTTGGCAGAGCCGCCTGCGGAGTCGCCCTCTACGAGGTATAATTCGCATTTTTCAGGGTCTTTTTCAGCGCAATCAGCGAGTTTGCCAGGAAGCCCAGAGCCTGAAAGTGCTGTTTTGCGCTGTACCATTTCTCGGGCGCGACGCGCAGCATGCCTTGCTTGAGCAGCAAGCAATACCTTTTGGATAATTCTCTTGGCTGTATTAGGATTCTCCTCGAGGTAAATATTAAGCACTTCATTGACACAAGACTCTACCGCACCAGCTACTTCGCTGTTGCCGAGTTTGGTCTTGGTCTGTCCTTCAAATTGAGGTTCCATGACTTTTACAGAAATAACCGCCGTCATGCCTTCTCTAAAATCATTACCAGAGATTTCTATTTTGGCTTTTTCTAAAAGTTTTTCACGCTCTGCATAAGCCTTAAGTGTGCGTGTGAGTGAGCGATAAAAGCCTGTAATATGCGTACCGCCTTCGGTAGTACTGATGTTATTGACATAAGAAACCGTATTTTCGCTAAAAGAGGTATTGTAAGTCAATGCCACTTGTACTGGCACTTCATTGCGAAATCCTTCAATATAAATTGGCTCTTGCAATAAGGACTCACGCCCTTGGTCTAAGAACTTTACAAACTCTTTAAGGCCTCCCTCCGAGAAGAAAACATCAGACTTAAAGCCGTTTTCACTTTCCGTATCGGGTTCGCGCTCATCTAAGAGCGTAATGCGAATACCAGCATTCAAAAACGAAAGCTCACGCATGCGATTAGCTATCGTTTCGTAACGATATTCCGTAGCGTGGAAAATAGTTTTATCGGGTAAAAAATGGACTGTTGTGCCCGTTCTGTCCGTATCGCCAAAGGCTTTTACGGGCTCAAGTGGCTCTCCTTTTGAATAGGTTTGTTTGTATAAAGTGCCGTCGCGCTCTACAGTAACCTCCAGGTGCTGAGAGAGTGCATTTACACAAGAGACACCTACCCCGTGCAATCCGCCAGAGACTTTATAAGAATCTTTATCAAACTTACCACCTGCGTGCAAAACGGTCATAACGACCTCAAGCGCAGAACGGTTTTCCTTTTCATGAATATCTACGGGAATGCCACGCCCGTTGTCGCGGACGGATATAGAATTGTCAGGGTGAATGCGCACTTCAATCGTATCACAATGACCTGCAAGCGCCTCGTCAATAGAGTTATCCACAACCTCCCAAACAAGGTGATGCAAACCCTTGATACCCACATCGCCTATATACATAGAAGGACGCTTACGCACCGCTTCCAAACCTTCTAATACTTGAATGCTACCAGCTGAGTAGCTGTTGCTTGGTACAACTTTTTTGTCTTGTTCTTCTTGCATAATGTTTTAAGATAATAATTACAAAAATAACGATTTTTTTCTAACATTCAAGCATAATCTGCCATTTAAATAAGCATAGCGCGCAGCTTAAAGCAAAAATCAAAAAAAAATAAGAAATTCTTGTTTTAGAAAACCAAATCTTCATTTTTTTGTTATACCTTTGTATATACCCTTAATTTAGAATTAGTACAAATAAACGCCCTTTTATTATGGCTCATACAAGTGAAGAAGAATTGCTCAACGAAATTGCAGAATCTGAATACAAATACGGTTTTGTAAGCAATATAGAAAGTGAAAATGCCGTCAAAGGATTAGACGAAGATACTGTTCGTTTTATCTCTGCCAAAAAAGAAGAGCCAGAATGGCTCCTCGAATGGCGATTAGAAGCTTTTCGCAAATGGAAAACCATGAAAGCCCCTGAGTGGGCTAATGTCAAATTCCCTGAAATTGACTATCAAGATATTATTTACTACTCTGCGCCCAAGCAAAAAGTAAAACCCAATAGCCTCGACGAAATAGACCCCGAGCTTTTGGAAACCTTTGAAAAATTAGGTATTCCTTTGAGCGAACAAAAACGCCTTACTGGCATTGCAGTAGATGCCGTTATTGATAGCGTTTCGGTAGGTACAACTTTTAAAGAAAAACTCGCAGAGCTTGGAATTATTTTTTGCTCTTTTAGCGAAGCTGTAAAAGAACACCCCGAACTCGTGCGCCAATACATCGGCTCTGTAGTGCCTCAAAATGATAATTATTTTGCCGCACTCAACTCCGCTGTATTTAGCGACGGCTCTTTTTGTTATATCCCCAAAGGTGTGAGATGCCCCATGGAACTCTCTACCTATTTTAGAATCAACGAAGCCAATACAGGACAGTTCGAGCGCACGCTTATCGTCGCCGATGAAGGCTCTTACGTGAGCTACCTCGAAGGGTGCACAGCGCCACAAAGAGACGAAAATCAATTGCACGCCGCAGTAGTTGAAATTTTTGCACACAAAAACGCAGAAGTAAAATACTCCACAGTGCAAAACTGGTACCCCGGTGATAAAAATGGAAAAGGGGGAATTTATAACTTCGTTACAAAAAGAGGTATTTGCTTTGGAGACCACTCAAAAATATCTTGGACACAAGTAGAAACAGGCTCAGCTATTACTTGGAAATACCCCTCTTGTGTACTCAAAGGAGACCACTCCATAGGAGAGTTCTATTCCGTTGCCGTTACTAAGCACATGCAACAAGCTGACACAGGGACTAAAATGATTCATATCGGTAAAAATACTAAAAGCCGTATCGTATCAAAAGGTATCTCCGCCGGGAAAAGCCAAAACTCTTACAGAGGACTTGTGCAAGTAATGCGAAGAGCAGAAAATGCACGTAATTTTTCGCAATGCGACTCTTTGCTTATCGGTGATAAATGTGGCGCACATACATTCCCTTACATAGAAGCCGACAACAGCAGCGCGCATATAGAGCACGAAGCTACAACTTCTAAAATTGGTGAAGACCAAATTTTCTACTGTACGCAACGCGGTATAAATCCTGAAAAAGCCGTTGCCCTTATTGTCAATGGATACTGCAAAGAAGTACTTAACAAATTGCCTATGGAGTTTGCCGTAGAGGCACAAAAACTCCTCGCTATTAGCTTGGAAGGTAGCGTAGGCTAAAAATATAAGCATACAAAATATCAAAAAACCTCCGTCTAAAATCATTATTCGGAGGTTTTTTATTGCCTAATTTGTACCTTTGTCCCAAATTATGTTATTGGTTTGCATCTAAACCTCATTACAACGATTATAATTGATATGAACAAACTACCTGTTATTATTTTTGGCGCCAACCGCATAGGCAAAACAGCCCTCGAGATTTTTAAAAGCCACAATATCATTGTCTATTGCTTCCTCGATGATGATGAAAGTCTTCACAATCAAGAAATACAAGAAGTACTCGTTATGGGAAGCACAGATAACGAAACACTTACCAACCTCCTCGGCGAAACTTGCAATGCTTTTATTGCTACTGATGAGTTAGCATTGCGCTTGCGTATTGCGCAAAAAGTAGAACGCAAGTACAAAAAAATGCCCGTTAATGCCATTCATCAATCCGTAGTAGTGGCTTCTGATGCAAATATCGGACATGGAAATCTTATAGATGCGGGTGCTGTGATAAGCACAGGAGTCAAAATTGGACGTTACTGTCTGATCCACGCAGGGGCTATAATAGCCGCTGACGCTCAAATTGGTGATTTTGTACAAATTGGCGCAGGCGCAATTATCGGTGAAGGCGCAAAAATTGAGGATAAAGTATTTGTCGGTAGTGGTGCCAATATTATTGCAGGCGTAAAAGTAGAGGAGCAGGCACGCATCGGCGCAGGTAGCATAGTAATGCGCAATGTAGAGGAGAGCCAAACAGTATTTGGCAACCCTGCTGCACCTATAAAGTAGCGCATACAAAAACATTCTTAGTCTGATAAATAGAACTAAGCCTGCATAGCAATTTGTGTGGCGAGGCGTTCACTTTTCCAAATACAATCGGGTACGGATACGCCCCCGTGCCAGTTGGCAGATACGAATAGCTGTTGCTGCTCGAGTGCTTCGAGCAACTCGGGCAGCGGGAGTACGTTCTCGTCGTACTGTGGAATAGCCTGCTCCCACAAATAAAAATACTGCGCGCTTGCTTCGCCTTTAATACCATAAAGCTCGGCAAGTTCGTTTTGCAGTCTTTTTAAAATCTCATTAGGGGCAAGACGTGCTGCTTGCTCAAACTGCGAACCGCCCACAAAACAAGTAAAAAGTGTATCCGAAGGGCTACATTTACCCTCAAAAAGCGAGCTTGTCCATATCATACCTGCAGAAAACAGCCCTTCACGGCGTGGGTGCAGAGCCCCAAAGCCCTCCATACCATGACTTACAGCCCCTTGAGGATACACCAAATGACATACAGCCATAGGCGGATAATGAATGCGCTCAAGCACATCTGCTATGCGCTTGGCATGAGGGCGCAATAGCCTTGCGGCTGCCTTTGCTGGTATAGCAAGCACAATTTTATCAGCCTTCAATTTCTCGCCGTTGCTCAAAACGACTATCCACTGCTTATCCACTCGCTCAAGATTTGCCACTTTAGCCTCATAGCGTACAGCTACTTCCGCTGCCATTGCTTGTGGTAAGGCTTGCATGCCTTTTTTAAAACTTATTGAGTTGCGCCGCTCAGCACTTCCATTTTTAATAAACCCCCGAAGGATAGAACCATAATTTTCTTGATAGGCGGCAAGCTGCGGAAAAGTTTTAGAGACCAGTAACTTTGAAGGATCACCTGCATAAATGCCCGCTACGAATGGTGCTAAGGCATAATCGTGAATTTCTTTGCCAAAATGCCTAATAAAAAACTCGGATAGCGTTTCTTGCACCCCGACTTGTCGTTTTTTTGCAAAAAGCTCCCTCAGGATTTTTAATTTTGTATGCAAGCTAAAAAAATTACTTTTGAGCAAAGCGGGTGGCGATGAGGGCAATACACGGTATTTTCCATTTTTGTAGATAAAACGATTTTTACTCACAGCATTAGTTTCTATAATTTCACCCTCGAGATTGAGTTGCTTGAGCAGTGCTCTCATTTTGCTGTCGCAAAGCAGCGAGTTTGCCCCTTTTTCTAAAACCTCTTGTTCGGTTTCTACCGAATACAAACAGCCCCCTATGCGTGCTTCAGATTCTAACACAAGAGATTCAATTCCTTGTTTTTTGAGAAAATAGGCAGCAGCCAGGCCTGAGATTCCGCCCCCAATAATAATGACCATATCGTGTGATTTAATTGTGAGATACGCCTTACTAAATACAAAAATACAAAAAATAATCGTCCTTATAGTGTAATACTGTATGCCTTTAAAGAAAGTTTGATGTGGCTGGCGGTTTTGTGCTATTTTTCTTCTCTATAAATGGGTATTTGACGCATCAAGAATCTTATTTTTGATGTAGAAATTTGTGGGATTTGGCTTATTTCTGCGATAGATTGAGGGTTTTGTATGATGAAGGCTTCTGCTTGACTTCGCCATTCGTAGAGTTGAAATCCCAAACCGTGCGCAATGATGTCTTCATCAGCTTTTTGCATAGCTTCCGCTCTATATGCTGGATTTAGGCTTAAATAGCTTTTGTTAAGGATTTGGTAAGCGGGCTTATCGGCTATATTGCGAATCAGCGTAAGTCCGCGCGCTATCATAGCAACTTGCACATTGAGCGAGGCGTACTGGAAGCGCAGGGAATCCGAGAGGTATTCGTGGCTTTGGGTATTGATATTGATACGGTAAGAGCGGTTTTTCCAAGGCAAAAACAGCGTAGCAAGGGGTGTATTTGCCGTGAGGATTTTGTCTTCTAAGTCTGCAAACTCAAATTGAATAGGCAAATTTTTCAATTCTGGATAATGCGATAAAGCAATTAAAATAGCGCATTCTGCTTCTTGCGGTATGCTTTTATGCGTAGCAAAATCGGCGGTAAGTTTTGCTATGCGCGCTGAGTCGCAAAGTAAATACTCGGTGCGTACCACGGGCAGTTCCATTGTATTTAAAGAAATTGTTGGTTCGTAGTCTTTATCGAGGAACAAAAAAATCGTAGCTACTGCTACAAGCAACAACAGCAACAATGCTACTATACCACAAAATCTCAAAATTTTTTGAATCCAATATCGTATCATAGCAAAATTATCAAAAAAGGAATTAGCACTCACAGTTCATTGAGCACTGTGCGTACTAATTCCTTCTTAGTTTGGGTGTATTTATCTTACAAAGAACCAATCATTTTAGCGGGCACAACCCATTGATCAAACTGCGCTTCGGTGAGCAACTCGAGTGCAACGGCAGCTTCTTTGAGTGTTGTACCTTCGTTATATGCTTTTTTCGCAATTTTAGCTGCATTTTCGTATCCAATGTGGGTGTTGAGTGCGGTTACGAGCATGAGCGAGTTGCGTAAGTGCATATCGATACGTTCTCTGTTAGCTTCGATGCCTTGAGCACAGTGTGTATCAAAAGATGCACAAGCATCACCGAGTAGGCGTGCCATAGTGAGTAGGTTAAAAATCATCATTGGCTTAAATACATTAAGCTGAAAATGCCCGTTCATACCACCGACGGCAATGGCTGCATCGAGCCCAATAACCTGCGCACAAACCATAGTCAATGCTTCTGATTGTGTGGGGTTTACTTTGCCTGGCATAATAGAAGAGCCTGGCTCATTAGCAGGGATTATGATCTCACCAATACCACAACGGGGTCCGGAGGAGAGCATTCTAATGTCATTACCAATTTTCATGAGCGAGACAGCGAGTTGGCGCAAAGCCCCAGAGGTTTCGACAATGGCATCGTGAGCCGCTAAGGCTTCAAATTTATTTTCTGCACTTTTAAAAGGCAATCCCGTAAGTTTAGCAATTTGAGCCGCTACTTTATCGGCATAACCAGCGGGCGTATTAAGCCCCGTGCCTACGGCAGTACCACCAAGTGCAAGTTCGGAGAGGTGTGCAAAAGTATTTTTGAGGGCACGCAATCCATGGTCGAGTTGTGAGACATAGGCAGAGAGTTCCATTCCTAATGTCAGAGGTGTAGCGTCCATGAAGTGTGTACGTCCGATTTTGACTACATCTTTAAAGGCTTCTGCTTTTTGGTGTAGCGTATTGCGTAGCGTCTCGATTTTGGGAATGCACTGCTCTACGAGGTATTTGTAGGCAGCGATGTGCATGGCAGTGGGGAATGTATCGTTCGAAGATTGCGATTTATTTACGTCATCATTAGGGTGTATGAACTTATCTTTGTCTGTAAGCGAGCCACCCTGACGCACGTGTGCACGGTTGGCAACGACTTCATTAACATTCATATTGCTTTGAGTACCTGATCCTGTTTGCCATACAACGAGTGGAAATTCTGCGTCGAGCTTACCTTCTAAAATTTCATCACAGACATCTGCAATGGCTTTAGATTTATCTTCTGACAATGCACCCAGCTCGCAGTTGGTAAGCGCTGCGGCTTTTTTGAGGTATGCAAAGGCGTGAATGACCTCTATAGGCATAATATGCCCGCCGATGTCAAAGTTTTGAAGAGAACGTTGGGTCTGTGCGCCCCAATATTTTGTAGCGGGTACTTCTACCTCGCCGATGGTATCTTTTTCTATGCGAAAATCCATATCAATAGCGTTTTTGATTTTGATAGTAAAGGGTTTTTGAAATTTGAATAATTCGCACTAATTTACACAAAAAAAACCAAATACTAAAATCTAAGGATAGAAATTACTCGCGTCTGATAATCTCTATGGGCTGGCGTAGGGCAGCCCGAATCGTATGCACACTCACAACAAGAAAAGTATTGACAGCAATAATCAAAGCAGCCCAAAGATAACTATCAATATCTTGTGTAACGTGATAAGCAAAACCACTGAGCCAATACTCAATACCGATATAAGCCAAAGCCCATCCGATTAAGATGCTCAACCAGACTAAATTTAAAAATATGCGATTTAGACCGTATATAATCGAGAGTGTACGCTCGCCTAAGGCTTTGCGAATGGCAATTTCTTTTCTTTTTCGCTCTACGATAAAAGAAGATAGCCCAAAAAGTCCCATACAAGCTGTTAAAAATGCAAGTATGCTAAAAGCCCCTGCTATTTCGCCGAGTTTTTGTTCTTGCACGTACATTTGATTGAGGTTTTCGTCTAAGAAAAAATAGTCTAAGGGTAAATCTGGACGCAGCTGTTGCCATACTTTTTTCACATGTGCCATAGCTTCCTCGCTACGCCCTGTAGCTAACCGTACGACTACGTATTTGGTATGATACACCTTAGCCCAGCCCGTTTTGATATCGATGACTAAGGGGGAAACAGACTGATGCAAGGACGAGAAATGAAAATTTTCGACTACGCCTATCACACGCTCCTGCCCATAAAAAGAAACCATTTTTTTTCCGATAGCTTCCTGTGCACTTTCCCAGCCCAAATGTTCGAGCATGGCTCTGTTGATAATAACAGCAGAGCTATCGTCGTCGAGAATAGGAGGCTGCCAATCCGCAGGCTTAGCAGTCGTATCATTCTCATCGGGAAAACTCATATTGGGATACTCATATTCGCTCCTAAAAGCACGTCCTGCTATGAGTTCAATATCAAATGTTTTTAAAAAATCGGGGCGTACAATGAGCACGGGGAAAAAATTAGGATTTTCTTTATCGCAACCCTCTGGCAGATAGCCCGCTGTCTGGTAGCTTCTACCAATCACTTCCTGCGAAGCCGTTACGGCTTCTATGTCATCAGACTCGAGTAGGTAAGACTTAAACTTTTCGTAATAAAGATTTAAGCGTGTATGTGGCACGGGGATAAAAAGAATTTGTTCTTTGCGAAAGCCGAGTTGTGTAGTTTTTAAAAAATCTAATTGCTTAAAAGTAATCAAAGCACTAATGAGCAAAAAAATAGAAATTACAAACTGCACAACTACCAGCGTACGGCGAAATTTACGACTGCCATAGCCCCAGCGCATTTGCTGTTTGAAAACCGAAATAGGATCAAAAGAAGAGAGATACCATGCTGGATATAGACTTGATAGAAATCCAACAAGTAAGCCCGTAACACTCACTACGGCAAGTAATAGCCCGGTTTCTGAAAAAATAAACTCTGCATCATAGCCTGATAGCGCAACGATAAAAGGCTGACTAAGCTCCATGATAATCAATGTAGATAGAATAGCGAGCACACTTAAAATAAAAGATTCGAACACAAATTGCTTGATAAGTTGCTCACGCTCCGCACCTATAACTTTGCGCACACCGACCTCTTTGGCACGCAAAGAAGCCCTTGCCGTTGCTAAATTCATAAAATTGATACTCGCAATGAGGAGCACCAAAAGCGAAATAACCGAAAAAATATAAATATAGCGCACATCACCATTTGCATTCATCTCATAAGCAAGCTGTGAATGCAAGTGAATATCCTCAATGGGTTGCAAACGAAGGCTCACAAAATCACGAATTTCTTCGGGAAAATAATTATAAACAAAGGCGGGAAAGTGATGCTCGAGCTCCGCTACCGCCTCGGGTTTATCTTTATGTAGCAAAATGTAAGTCCAGCATGGATTCCAAAGCCAGTTATCTTTTTGCTTATACACCGAAAAGGTCTTGAGCGTCTCGAAGGAGGCTATAAAATCAAAAGTAAGATGCGAAGGATATTGCGCCTGCTCAGCCCAAACCCCCGTAATACGCAAGGATTCGCGTCCTTGAAATAAAATCTCTTTGCCTAAGGGGTTCGCCTGCCCAAAGTATTTTTGTGCAATTGCTTGTGAAATAATAACGTCACCAGCTTTATCAAGCGCACGCTCGGCATCGCCTAAGGCAAGTTTGAAATCAAATATTTTTAAAAAAGAGGCATCTGCAAAATAAAAATGTTTTTCGTTATAACGATTTTCGCCCTCTGCAATAGAAATGACTGGTACTTGAAAATTAAAAAGACGGACGGTCTCTTCTATCCAATCTGGGTAGGCTTGCGCCAAATTTGGGGCAAGTGGAAAAGGCACACTCGCCGCCCGCTCTCCTACACCATTGCGTTCAGCAAACTCCGTAATTCGATAAATATGTTTAGCCTGACTATGCCAAGTATCATAACTCAACTCATAGCGCACAAGCAGGAAAAGTGTGGTAAAGCAAGCAATACCCAATGCCAAGCCAAGCACATTGATAAACGTATAAAGACGATGCTTGAACAAATTTCGCCAAGCAATAATCCAATAATTTTTAAACATAAAGTTTTGTTGTAATCTTCATAAAAGGTCGGTCGGGTGTACGACAACTTTGCTAAATTAGCCCCGAAATAACATTTCTGTCAGAAATGTCATTTCTATAACATATTTAGTCTATGTATATTACTAAATGGCAATAGCATAGGTATTTAAGCCATTTGCACTTGCGCAAAAACCTCTTGACTAAGCTCAGCAGCTTCCTGCCATATTTTACCATCTATACCACTCTCGATATCCCGGTGTGCTAAATAGTGCAATAAAGTTTCTGTAGCAATATTTCCAGTAAGTTTATTTTTTGCCATAGGGCAACCTCCTAAGCCACGCATAGCACTATCAAACCTTCTGCAACCCGACCTATAAGCAGCGTCGATTTTATCTAAGGCATTATGCGCTTCTGAATGAAAATGCGCACCAATTTTGATATTTGGAAAGTCTGCAATTAAATCGCTAAAAAGTAGCTCTATAGCTGCGCCCTCTGCCGAGCCAATCGTATCGGAAAGCATAACCGTACGGATACCTAAGGATTCTAATTGTCGCATCATATTTCCAATGATTTGCTCATTGTAAGGCTCTCCATAAGGATTGCCAAATGCCATAGAGAGGTACACCAATAATTCTTTGTTGTGCATTGAGCAAAGTGCTTGTATATCAGCTACAAAAGTTAGGGCTTCTGCAATTGTTTTTTTAGTATTGCGAAGCTGAAAAGTTTCGGATATCGAAAGGGGGAAGCCCAAATAATCAATTTCTGGGTGTGATACAGCACGCTTTGCGCCTCCATAGCCAGCCACTACAGCCAGCAGTTTTGAGTCTGTATTATCGAGCTCGAGTTGGCTCAAAACCTCTGCCGTATCGCGCATCTGTGGCATAGCGTGAGGCGAAACAAAACTACCAAAATCAATGGTATGAAAACCCGCTTTCAAAAGTAGGTTGATATAACGCGCTTTTAAGTCCGTAGGTATAAATTCGGGAAGCCCTTGCATCGCATCGCGTGGGCATTCGGTAAGTTCAAGTAGATTCATGGCGTAAAATAATTTAGATTGGGTGTGTTAAATGTGTTAAGTTTAGGTATGGTATGCCATTTTGGATTTTTAAAACGCAAAAATAACATTTCTAATTTTCTGTACATAAAGAACCAAATATTTAGTGCAAACATTTCGCTAAATATACTAAAATTTATCAATTTTGTCAATATATTAGCTTTTTGACTTCTAATGAACGGACCGTCAGGCAGACAAAATCTTTTGCAAGCCCCAAATAACAATTCTTTGAGAAATGTTATTTTGATAGTATGCTACATAGGATATGTATTTTGGCATACTTGCCATTATTTTTTTACACTTACTTACATATATGAATACTCAAGGTAAAATATTACGACTTACGAGCTTTGGCGAGTCTCACGGCAAAGCAATTGGCGGCATTCTCGACGGATTTCCCTCGGGGATTGCTATAGATATGGATTTTATTTCCACACAAATGCGCCGTCGCCGTCCTGGGCAGTCTCGCATCACGACCCCACGGAAAGAAAAAGATAAAGTAGAAATTTTATCAGGTGTTTTTGAAGGTAAAAGCACGGGTACTCCCCTTGCTTTTGTTATCCAAAACGAAGATGCACAAAGTAAAGACTACTCCCACATAGCGACGCAATTTCGTCCTTCTCACGCTGATTATACTTATGAAAAAAAGTATGGATTTAGAGATTATAGAGGGGGCGGTCGCAGTTCGGCACGTGAGACGGCAGTGCGTGTAGTAGCTGGGGCTTTAGCACAACTTTTTTTACGCCAAAAAGATATTCAAATCCATGCTTATGTCTCACAAGTAGGGAATATTGCTACGCTCAAAAGTTATAAAGAGATGGATTTTACGCAAAAAGAGAATATTGTACGTTGCCCTGATGCAGTAGTATCCAAACAAATGATTAGCCTTATCGAGGAGGTCAGAGATGCTGGCGATACGATTGGCGGGGTTGTCAGTGGTGTAATTCAGGGTCTTCCAGTGGGTTTGGGCGAGCCTGTTTTTGATAAATTTCATGCCGAGTTGGGCAAAGCTATGTTGGGCATCAATGCGGTTAAAGGTTTTGATTACGGCAGTGGCTTTGATGCTGTAGCTATGCGAGGCTCATCGCATAATGATATTTTTTATAACGACGAGGCGGGTAGAGTGCGCACACAAAGCAACTACTCTGGTGGCGTTCAGGGTGGGATTACCAATGGCGAAGATGTCTATTTTAGGGTAGCTTTTAAGCCCGTAGCTACGCTTATGAATAGCCAAAAAACTATTGATAATCAAGGTAATAGTGTACAAATGGAGGGTAAAGGCAGGCACGACCCCTGCGTCGTGCCACGTGCCGTACCGATTGTAGAGGCTATGGCTGCTCTTGTAGTGTTAGATTTTTATTTATTGGCATCTGCTTATCGCTAACTAATCTTTACGAATTTGTTTTTGCCAGAATTGCATCTTTTTGGGCGTTTCGGTGGCTTCGTTAATATCCTGCCAAGCCATATTGCATATTAGTTTGTCTTGCTTTTGATACCCTCGTTGCGCCCAAAAAGGACTTAAATCGCGATAGTCAGCGGGGCGCAAAGGGTGATGCTCTGGGCGCACCACAGCGCAAAAAGTAGCATAACGAAACGCTGGAAATTGCAATGCAAAAGCCTCCCTATGCTCAAAAAACAAATGCCCAATTCCTCGCCCACGATAAGCGGGCAAAAGAACAGATTCGCCAAAGTAACAATAGGCATCGAGGTCTAAGTTTTGCGCTTCAAAAGGCAAACGAACCTCCTCAAAGGCCTCCTTTAGCGCAATACAAGTGGCTGCGCCGATGGGCTTATCGCCATCTAATGCGATAATAATGGCACTGCGCTCGGCTTGTAGATAGTACCTTACATAGTTTTTTTCGTAACTTAAGCTGCCCGCATAAATATAGGGGTACTCTTTAAATACTTTGATGCGAAGGGAAGCTAATGCCGTTACATAGGCCTCAGCAGCTGCGCCGCTAATTGTTTGAAGTCTAATATCCATAATTTTTTAACACTAAATCATTCAATGTTGCTGTAAAATTTGGGTGTATGGCGAGTTAGTCAATCACCTTAGAGCGTTTCAGGGCTAACTGTTTTTTAAAAAAACTGTAGCCCGAAGCACCAGCTTCGGAAATTTTAGCACTAACAGTTCTGCCATAGACAGCTACGCTATGATAGTAAATCAAACTGGATCATATTCATTATATATTTTTTTTGCTTTTTTTTTGCGCATTGGAATTTTTTTGAACCCGAATAAGTTTAGTATGTAGCTTATTCAAAGCGATTGACTATTTGGCTTATTTAACAAGCCCTAAAAAGTAATCAATATATCATACACTAACATGACTTGTTTATACAAAAGTAGTGAAAGATTTTCACGTACTCAATATCTTATGATAGATAACATTTGCATATATCGCATATATAATAAAAAAAACATCAAAAATGTGCGCCTAAGTGGCAGTACAGTTTGTATGTATTATGATTTAAAAAATTAAAAAGTCTTGCTCTTTTGTATGCGTACAAAAGAATAAGACTTTTTTTATGCACATAAGAAACCGATATACAAAAAAATGCAAATATCTTACATAAAAAATCAGAGTAGCACTTGTAAAGCCACGTCATGCCAACTAAATTGAATATTTTTCACAAATTTTTTAACTTCATAAAATTTGCTAACAGATGGAACAGTTAGAACAATCCCAATCATTCGAAGAGACTCTACAGCTTGTCATAGATGGCGAAGCGACTCCGGCTCAAGAGCAGAGTTTTCATTATTTTCTTAATCAATCTTATCAGCACAGTCGTTCTTATGAGGAGACTCTGAACCTCAAACAGCTTGTAGCTAAGCGTGTAAAGTGCGAATGCGCGCCCTCCGAACTTGTGCAAAATATTCAATCCTCGATTAAGATACAGTCTCGTGAGTTTGTATAAAATGCGCATATCAATACTTGTATAGCACAATATTGTAGTCTATTAGTCTGCGTTGCGAGCTACTCATATCCAAGTTAGAAATAACATTTCTTGAAGAAGTGTTATTTCTATTCTTTGATATTAGGAGTGTTTTCTGTGCTGATGTTTTTATTGATTTCTTTAATTAAATCATTTAGTTCCCAGGCTTTATCTATTGTAAACTCACCGATAGCATTACGGGTAAGTGCTGCCATATACGCCCCTACGCCGAGCTTTTCTCCCCAGTCTCGTACGAGGCTACGGATATAAGTGCCTTTGCTACATCTTACTTCAAAATAAACTTCGGGCAGGTTTATGTTTATTATCTCGATATTTAAAATTTCTACCTCACGTGCCTTGAGCTTGAGGTCTTGCCCTTTGCGTGCTGCTTTATAGGCGCGTTTTCCATCTACCTGCACGGCAGAATAAAGGGGTGGGATTTGCTCTATTTTACCCAAAAAACTATTTTTGATTTCTCTCACCTGCGCTTCTGTAATATGAGAAGTATCGGTTTCCGAATCAAAATCCGTTTCTAAATCTAGCGAAGGTGTGGTTTTTCCCAAAACCATACGGCAGCGGTAAGTCTTTTCTATGGCTTGATATTGCTCAATTTCCTTTGTTTTTTTTCCTGTGCAAAGAATAAGCAAGCCATCAGCGAGGGGGTCTAAAGTGCCCGCATGCCCGACCTTAATTTTTCGGTCAGTTTGTAAGCTACGTCGAATGGCATATCGCACTTTATTGACTACATCGAAAGAAGTCCAGGTGAGCGGTTTGTTGATAAGTAAAACCTCCCCAGCTAAAAAATCAAAAGTATTATCAGAAATTGCCATAAAAAATTGATTATAAATGCGTTAAATCTGCTACCTAAGCACTCACTATGCTTTTTATTGTTCAGCGTGTAGGATAGGGCTTATTTTGGTCTATTTCTTCTTTTTCACGATTTTGAATTTGCGCACATAATTCTGCGTACCAGTTTTCACCAAAACGGCGTATAAGTGCCTCTTTGAGAAAGACATAAAGAGGGATTCCAGTAGATTCGCCCAGCACACAGGCGGCATCACAAATATCCCATTTATCGTAGTTTACCGTAGTTCGTTTGCCATAATCTTGTAATCTTAATGGATAGAGGTGGCAGGATATGGGTTTTCTAAAATCACTTTCCCCTGCGTGATAGGCTTTTTCCATACCGCACTGCCAAATATCTTGTTCATCTTTGAAAGCATAAGCGCATTCCCTATCTTCGACTAAGGGCGTGCCCCAATCCCCATCTTTATCTTTGACAAAAAGCCCTTGCTCTTCGATGGCTTTTAAGCCTTTGGCAGGGATATATTTTTTGATAGCCTCAAAATTTTTTTTCAAGAGTGGGAGTTCGTGCTCTTCTAATGGCGCACCCATTTCGCCTTCTTCGCAACAAGCACCTTTGCATTTTTTGATGTCGCAAACAAACATGTGTAAGCGAATATCTTCACTAATGAGCGTATTTTTGATGACAAACATATTTTTTGTTTTTCGTGTGCGGTATTTTTGTATAATAAAAAACCTTTAAAAACATTTTAACAATGCCTTTAAAGGTTTTTATCTTCATAAAGTGCCGAAGGCGAGATTCGAACTCGCACATCCTTAAGGACACTACACTCTGAATGTAGCGTGTCTACCAGTTTCACCACTTCGGCATTAGACTTACAAATATCTGAATAAATCTTTTATGATGCAATTTTGTTATGGATTTATTTCTGTTTTTTGTGGAATAGACTGCGTGGCACAAAAAGTTGATTCATGATTTTTGGGTTGAGCTTTACGAGTTCATCAGTTTGTTTGATAATTCCCCATAGTGTATCGGTTGAGGCGTAAAAATCAATCAATCTTGTATTTGCCTCTCTAATATCCCTAAGCTCCAGACTTATAATCGGTTCTTTTTGCTTGAGCGAATCTTTTAAGTTTGGATTATCCAAAAAACCTTCGTGGCGCACTCTGTTGTAATACGGCAAATAATCATAAAGCATGGTCGTATCGGTTTGAGCAAGTTCGAGTTCTGCGATTTTAAAGGCTTCACCATCAAAAAGAATTGTAAAACTTTCAGATGGGGTTTCTTTATAGCGAAGTTTTAAGGATTTAAAAGTACGTGGTGTAGTGCTGAGCAATATTTTATCTCTCCATTCATTTTCGTTGAGTGCAAAAAGCTCGCCGAGCGGGAGGTAGTATCCAGGTATATAGACTTCATAAGGCTCTTCGTTATTTGTCATCGCATAACTTGCATCTTTATAAGTAACGATGCGAAACTCCTTTTGCTTTTGTGCGCCTTGATAGATTGTAATAGGAATGCCTTTTTGCGTGAATTGTGCAAACAAATCTGTTTTTATGGATTCAGAGGCTGCTTTTTTTACTTCTAAGTTTTGCATAACAGAAAAGAGCGATACAAGCATTTGTTTATCTGCTTGATAGCGTCCGTTGAGTATCCAATTTTGATTATTACGTTCGAGTAAATGTTCGCCGAGTTGCAGCTTTGTAACTGCTGCAGTATCTTCAAGCGCAAAACTTACATTGGTATAAACCAGAGATTGCTCTGCCCCATGATCTTCGTAAAGCAGGAAAAAGATTGCAATAAGCAATAACAACCCTATGAGGGTAAGAATTTTGAGTTTAGCTGTCAATCTTGTCAAGATTTAAATGGTTTTAAAATAAGAATTGGATATATCTAAATTACGAAATTTAAAGCCTATCAAACAAATAGTAGTGTAGTATGCAACTCGAAATTCGCAAATTTTATGCTCACACCCCCAAGCGGGGACTTGAAACAATAAGTAAATATTAAGATACAACCAACTTGCTAAGTTTTTTCAAAAATACAAAATTTAGCTTGCTTTTAGCAAATTGCAAATAAGAAATTAGGTTAATCGCATCTAATTTCGTTTTTTTTTATCAAAATGCATGCTTAAATATCAGAACTTTTTTAAGTAACTCCCAAGTTCTGCATAAAAATTAGCATCTTTAGCCATTCGCAAAGCTACACAGCAGGTTTAAGTTCTATCTAAGATTCGTATAACATATTTATAATCAAAAAATTAAAAATTTATGCTATACAACAGACTCAAAACAAACGTAATAATATCTAATGTCTCAAACAAACCTTATTTCTTAAGCCCTTTTCAAATATGTATAGTGGTATGATTTTTTATCTAACTTCTTGAAGTGGCTCAATCCTACTATTTTTAAGATGCCATTACAATAACATTTCTGGCAGAAATGTTATTTATGACTTTTTAATATATAGCACGAAGCTGGAGCTTCGTGGCTACAGTAAAAAAAATACCCTAAGCATTTTTTTTGAAGGAATGCTTAGGGTGTGTGTGTGTGTGTGAAAAAGCTATTATACAGGTGCTACTACGAGGAACAGCACTGTAGCTAAGTTCATAAATAAAATGATCAAGTGGAAATATTTCTCCTCTCCTCTTAATAGTTGAGTTACCGATAAAACAAGCATAACAGGTAGAACTAAAAGCATGGGTATGCTAATAATCTCAATTATAAATTGAATTGTTTGACGAATAATCAATACTTGTGGTGGGAAATACATCATCACAAATAAGGAGATGTAGTATAGACAAGTAAATATACTTACCCCCAATAAAATGGGCTTATAAGAAATTGAATGTGTCATGATTAAAATAAAATTTTGAAGATACATAAATAGCTTATTTATAACTTATAGTTGATGTCGAGTCCAATGGTTTATCAGGATACTTTTCCTGACACCCACTAAGCCCAAAAACAAACACGGCGAGCAAAAGGAGCATCAAGCCGTTAGCTGTTAGTCTGTTCTCTGTTCTCTGTTCTCTGTTCTCTGTTCTCTGTTGAACGAGTTCTCGCTTTTACGAGTTTCGGAATTGACATTAAAATTTACCATAATTGAAATAATTGGTTTGAAATAATTGGTTTGAAATAAATAAAATCAATCGTACATGCATGCTTATCTGATTGATGCTACTGCAAACATAAAACACAAAATTTATATTTGCAAATTTTTTCGCAATTTTTTTTAAAAAAACA
>JAFIER010000121.1 GCA_020832465.1 Bernardetiaceae bacterium | reverse complement strand
CCCTCGATAGTCCACTTGCTTTTTTTCAAGGCTTGTTTCAAATCCGCATCTATGGCAAAACGGCTCACTAAGGAATTACCGCATTTGATATTGATGTCAATATTAGGGAGCGTCTCGAGTGCTGTATAATTGCTCTGCGTCGTGTAATAGGCATTTTTTAAAAGTTCAATCCAGAGGCGCAAACGGCATATTTTGACGGAGTTGGCATTGATGTCCACCCCGAAAAGGCAATTTTCGATAATGGTTTGCTTTTCGTGGAAAAGTGCCTCTTGTACACGCTGGCTTTCTTTGCCCATGGGTTTGTATTCAAAAAAATTACCTTCGTCATCTGTAATGCTCAGTTCATCATTCGCTACAACAACTTGATATTCTTTGAGGCGTTTTCCCTCCCTATCTTGCAGAATTTTTAACTCACTTTTTAAGGCAATTATTTCATTCAATGCAGAGACCAGGAAGTGCCCCGAGCCGACGGCAGGGTCGCAAATTTTGAGACTATTTACGATTTGATTGGCTTCTTTTCGGTCTTCAATTTTATCGTAAAGGTCTTCAATTGTTTTGCATTTCCATTTTTTAGTTTCGTTGAATTTCTGCAAAACGGCTTTGCGAATGGTCTCACGGCACATATACATAGTGATGAAACCGGGTGTAAAAAACGAACCGTCTTTGTAGCCGTTTATTTTTTCGAAAATCAAACCCAAAACAGAAGCGTTAATCAGGGTTTTGTTGTCTTCCTGAATTTCTTCTCCACCCTCTGCTCCAAAGTCGTAGGCATCTAAAAACTCAAATAAATATTGAAGTGTGGTTAAGCTCCCTGTTCTTTTTTTGCCCTCCCGGTCTTTGAGTACCGTTTGCGGAAAAATCGGAATGCTTTGACTGTTTTGCAGATTGCTAATGAATACCGTTATCTGCTCCAACTCGGTCGGTTCGAAAAGCGAAGAGTTGAGATAAGGTACTTTCTCAAAAATGCTTTTTACATTATCGTTTCGCTCGTCATACCTGCGCGCCAGAACTTGAAAAAATAAGCTATTCAGGTCGTTATAGCTTTTGATTTTGTCGAGGTGCAAAAACGCATAAGATTTGTCGCCTTTGTGATAGGTTATGAGTTGGGCTTCCATCAATTTTAAAAACAAGATACGATTAATCCAAGTAATGGATAGCTCGAGGGCGACATTAAAAAGTTGCGCTTGCCGTGTGTCTCCAAATTGATTGGGCTTTACGAGTCGGCTGAGCTTATCTAAGCTATCCAACTGAATAATGGTATCTTCTACGATGGTGCCCGTGTGGCGTTCGTTTGCTTTGTTGCGCTCGATGAGTTTTTTGCTTCCTTTTTTTGTTTCTGTTAGTCCGAGAATATGCAATAGCTCGCCATAAAAACCTTTGTCCAGGCTATTGCTATCGTTGGCGAAGGGGAGCTTTAAAAGATGCTCTGGCGAAAGCAATTTGAACAAAGCAATGAGCGATTTATCGTCCTTAGCCCACGATTTCAATCGTGGGTTTTGTGTGGTATAGTTGTAATAATCATTAAAATTGAAGTAAGTAAACTCTATTTCAGTAGTGATACTATCGATAAATGGCTCGGCAATTTGCTTATAGAAAACGTCTGTTGTTTTCTTGCTTGCTTCAAAATTTTCGAATTGCTTGACAAAGGCTGTATTTTGAGCAAAAAGTTTTTCAAAGAGATGCTCATCAAAAATAAACCATTCGTTGATATTAGTCGCAATCAGATATTTTATATTCAGATTTTTGTGTGTAATTCGCTCACGCAAGTAGTAAAGCAGTAGCTCGTGCAATGCTTTTTTATTGAGGTTATCTTGCGTCAGCATTTCGGATTTGTTGGTTGGCTTTTTGGCTTCGATGATTACGCCAACCGTAGAGCTTGCATTTTGTCCGTTATGAATGACAAGGTCGTTTCGCCCTTTGGTATTGATAAAATGATTTTGCTTGTAATAGGTATCTTTGAGAAAATCTGAGAGTAGGTTTTTATGAAACTCTTCGCTTTCCGTGTCATTGGTGCTATCGAGGAGCGTACTGAGCTGTATCTTGAAATGGTCAATTTCAATCCTACTGGGTTTGAGTTTTAAGAAGGCTTTATTGAGTGCCTGTCTGGGGTTTAGTATTATGGGATTCATGTCTCAGATGATTTTTTTGCGTATTTTAGCTACCTATCTTTGCTTTATCAGCATACATCACAAATATACAAAGTTTTTTTTTGAACTTTTGTTTTGGTGCGGTAGAGCGAGGTACACTTTACACAACGACTTTGCTAATTGTCAAGAACTAACAGTTTTCGAAAAACTGTTAGTTCTGACACTAATAACATTTCTTTGAGAAATGTTATTTCTAAGCCCATTTTTCTATAGCGTGGGGTCACGCTATGGAAAAATGTATAGCAGTATGATAAGCACCAAAAAAAACTAAACTTCGCCATCATATATTAGGCTTCCTTTTATAAACTTTTTACCTTCAAATTCAAGTTGCCAAACTCCGCCAATTGGGGTTAAACATTGGTATTGGTCTTTGTATGGATATGCCATTTTTTGTAATTCAGGGTCTAAATACTGCAAAATCATATTTAAAGAACCACAATGGCCAAAAATAACAATACTTTTGCTTTCAAAATTCATCGAGTAACTCCTAAACCAATTTTGAACCCTATGCACCAAACTTTCGTGTGTTTCAAATTCATTCTCTCGTTCTCGCAATTCAGTAAATTGTAGATATTTAAGTTGTTTGTTTTTAGCCAAAAATGGCTGTGCAGTTTCTATTACCCTTGTGTAATCACTTCCCAAAATTTGTGTGATATTTTTTTTAGTTAATATTTCAGCAATTCGATGGGCTTGCTGTATGCCTTTTTGTCCAAGTTGTGGACCTGGACAACCTGAATATTCAGAAATTTCAGGTTGTCCGTGTCTTACCAAATAAAGTTTCATAGAACTAAAATAGTTTTGCCTTGTTCATCAATAATCTGCTTTTTTCCTTCAAATGTATCGGCTACTGCAAAACCATTGTAAAAAGGCTCAATGGCTTGGTAGCGTTGAGAGTAAATCGGATTTCCGTTTTTATCAATATGAAACCAGCCTTTTTGGTCTTTGGCAGCGGCAAAATTTTTATGAAAAACTCCTAAATCGTAAAACTCTTTGTTGTTCAGAAAATTTCCCTTGATGTCAATATGTTTATAAAAACCATTGTGAAGCCTTACACAAGCAAACCCATCTTTATAATCACCTGCATAAATGAATTTTTGGGTATAAATTTCACTGCCCCACAAATCAATATGAAAATAACGGTTTGAATTGTCCCGAACCGTACAAAGGCTTTCTTGGTAATTGCCACACCAACTGAATATTTGTGAATAGGCTTTTTCGCTTTTTTCTGTAAGATGAAACCAATCTTTACCCTTGACAACTGTTGCCCTGTTGCAATAGAAACCAAAGGTTCTATCATATCTTTCTACATAAATAGCTTTACCATCTGTATCAATATGATAGCTTCCCTCATCATCTTGAACGGCTGCAAAGCCGGGTGAGTGGAATTTGAGCGCATCAATAAATATTCTATCAAAAAGCATCTTGCCTTTATACCAAAAGGACTTGTTATCAGGCGAAATTTTTATGTCCTGCCAGTTCATATAGGTTTCCTCATATTACAAGTTCTACAAAGAGGTTGGGTTTTGTAATTATTGGCAAGCTCGGTATAAACCTCACTTTTCAATACTTCATGGATAGAATTGGTGTTAATATTGCCCAAATCTCCTAAAGATTTACGAAGGTTATCGGGTGCGCAACAAGGCGAAATTTTGCCTGTTGCTGAAATCCAAAGTTCTTGATTTAAAAATGGGCATTCGTAATTTTGGGGAACTTCGTTGTCCTCATTTTCTTGCAAAGGAATAATATTTTCTAAAATTACTTTTTCTCCGTTGGGTTTTCTGTATTGTTCTTGGGCATGATAGGCTTGTTTTACGTATCTGTTCCATTGCTCAATACTTTGTTTATCGGTTTGCATAGCAAGGTTTTTTATTTCTTCAAAATGCGCCCAGAGTTGATGCCCTTTTACTCTATCAATGCCTAAACTTGCAGCAAGTTTAATTATATCTGCCAATTCGTGCATATTATTTTGCATAAAAGTAAGTTGAAAAGTAAGCCGACAATACCAACCTCTTTGATTAAAAATTTTATCTCTTTCAATCACCAACTTTTTTACATTTTGTAAAACCTGTTCAAAATCCAAACCTTGCATAATATTTTCTGCGGTTTTTGCCGTTGCGCCGTTCCAACTAATTTTTATGTCTGTAGTGTTTGGGCATATCATTTCAGCCCATTTTTCAACCGAATGTTTGGGAAAAGTGCCGTTAGTAGTTAGGTTTATTTTGATACCAAATTTTTGAGAGAGTTCAAAAATTCCTTCAATACCTTTGTAGAGTAAAGGCTCTCCCATCGTAGAAGGGATAATTTCTTTTACGCCAAGTTCTACGGCTTGCTCAAAGATTTTTTCAACGGTTTCAAAATCCATTCTTCTACGCTTTATACCTGTTTCTTTGTAAAGCGTAGGGATAAAGTCGCTGTAAGGGCTATGCTCCTCACACATTATACATTTCAAATTACAGTCTTCAGGATTAGTATCAATTGTGATTCTCCAAAGGCTTTTTTTTGTAAATTTTTGGTATATGTTTACTAATTTTTCACAATGTTCTTGAATGCTTGGCACACTCCCATCTTCACTATACAAATAGCCTTTTTTACCATATTCTTGCATGAGTTTGGGATTTTGTATGGCAAAAAGTAGCTGTTCTTTCAACGAAGTAGGATTGCGATGTTCAAAAAGAAGTCCATTTACTTGGTGTTTTACATATTCTTTCATTCCGCCAAAATCTGCTGTAATCACAGGAATTTTGCAGGCTTGGGCTTCGTGAATAACTAAAGGCGAATTTTCTCCCCAAATAGAAGGGACTACAATACAATCAACGTTTGAAAAAACTTCATTGGCTAAATTATGATTGATATATTCACCTTCAAAGCTGATTGGATTTTTAGAATGCGAAGCGAGTTCTTGTAGGGCTTTTGTACTCTGTCCGTTAAATCTACCCCAAATTTTTAATTTGCAAGGCTCATTTATTTGATTAAAAGCCTCTATTAGTTGGTTTATTCCCTTGGCAGGAATGTGTGTACCTATGTAACCAAAAGTAAAATTTCGTTTCTTATCAGATTTTCTGCTTACCGTTAAATATTCGGTAGGAAAGCCGTAGTCAAGATAAATAATGTTGTTTTCAGGTACTCCAAAATCAGTTACAAACCTATCTTTCAAATAGCGAGAAGGGGCAATAAATACATCTACTTTATGGATTATTGCCTTAGTTTCTTGCATTCTTTGATGCACCCAGGCGCTCCAATAGGCTAATTCTTGTGCTTCATTTTTTTCTCTGCCACTAAAATACACTTTGTAGCAATCTGTAGCACATTTTTTATCCTCTTGTCCTGCACAGAGTTGAAAATTATTGTCTTTTCCGATACTTCTTGTAAGAAATTGCCCTCTTGGACACATGAGCCAAAAATCGTGAAGCGTAAAGACAATAGGAATTTTTTGTTTAGTAAGCTCATCAACTAAACCTGTGGAAAGGTGGTTAAGATGCCCAATATGAGCAATATCAGGTTTTATTTCTGCAAGTAGTTTTGCAAAGTTTTCATCAAGTTTTGGGTGTCTATAACCATCTTTTCCTTGTGGGTTATTGACAAAATAAAAATCAAGATTTGAATGTTCTTTTTGATATTTAATCTGAAAATCAGGTAAATATGGGTTTTCTTCTCTTGTAAAAACTGAGATTTTAAACTTTTTAGAAAGTTCGTTGCAAATAGATTGGCTATAGACTTCTGAGCCTGCATTGTAATTTGTAGGATAGCCGTGTATAATTTTCAAAATGTGCATACAGTCAAATTTATGTTATTGCTTGTTCGGTTTTTAGCATGAGGCACAATAATCGTTTTATGGCTTTACATACTACTATAGATTTTTCCATAGCGTGGCGTTTGCAAGCCTCACGCTATGGAAAAATGGGCTTAGAAATAACATTTCTCAAAGAAATGTTATTTCTGGCTAGTGAATAATGTCGGACTTTTTTGCTTTACAAAATAGTGTATTCTATTAGACTTTTTAATGCTTTGGATGTTGGGTAAAGATTTTAGTTTTTTTGCGAGTTCTTTACCCGACATATCCAGCTGTACTTTTTCAAGTATTTGTTTTGGTGTGAGGGTTTGCTTTTCGAGCAAACTAATCACCTCTTCTATTCCGTTTTCTTTTGAAGTTTCACTTAGTTTTTGCGTTGATTCCACAGCTTCCGTGTTTTTAATGATATTTCCTTCAAAATCTATGGCTTTTGCGCCTTTTTCAATGAGTATAAGGTTGGCATTTTTTTCACCTTCATTAGGCTTACGAACTAAAATGGTTCTCCCTTTTTTCAGACCGTCTATCACACCTGCCCATGTGCCGCCACTTTCAGCAGATTGTGCCACAAAAATCTCACTTGCCAAAGCATAGATAATCGGGTTGCGTGCCATGGCCAAACCTGCATTCCAAACTGCTTTTGGGTGAAAGGTGCTTACCACTAATACATCACCATTGGTGATTTCTTTATAATATTTTTTGATGCCAGAGCCAAAAGTCATGATTCCTTGTGGAAGCACGATGATGCTTTGTCCTTTATACTTGATGGCACTGTCTAAGGCCTGTTTATCCACGCCTTTGGCAAAGCCACTTACGACAACTTTGTACTCTTGGGAAGCCTTTTTTGCGATATTGTCTGTAAACTGCAAGGAAATTTTATCTGCATCACGGCTACCTACTATAGCAATACTATTTTCTTGCATAATTTGCTTGTTGCCTTTTACATACAATAGGGTAGGGGCTTTTAATTTCAAGTTAGCTTTCAAGGTTTTAGAATATTCAGGCGAATTGATAGGAACTATCTCAAAACCTTGCGAAAGTAAATCTTCGGCTAAAAAGGCGTTATTGGGCAATTCGGATTTAGCATTTTGCAAGTCTAAAATATCGGCATCAGACAAAGCAAATTTATCTTTCCATTCATTTTCAGCTTGAAAAAAAGCCTCTAAACTCATCTGATTATCATGAACAATCTTCACTACCAAACGATTGATTTTCTCTGCTCCCCATTTTGGTAAATGCGCCAAAGTAATCCAGTAAGGTGTCTCGGTGTGTTGTTTCATTGTTTATTTTGCTTAATGATTTCTAAAATATCTTCACCATATTTTTTTATCAAAACTTTTCCCAAGCCCTTGATGTCCAATAAATCATAGACTGTTTGAGGCATTTTTTGGGCGATATTGAGAAGGGTTCTATTATGGAAGATAGCATAAGCGGGCAGATTGAGTTCTTCCGCTTTGAGCCTGCGCCACTCTTTTAAAGCATTTTGCACTTTTATTTGCTCATCTGCTTCAGCAGGCTGCTGTTTTGTTGCCGCTTCTATTTTTGTTATGACGACAGAAACCTCGTTGGGCTGTACTTGCTTTTTGTTGATTGCTTGTTTGTCTTCATCGCTTCTCAGGTCTGCATTGATAGTTTTGGCAATGACTAAGGGAGCTACTTTTACAGCCCCCAATTTAGATAAATATTTTCCGAGTTCTTTAATAGTTGCCCCGCTATCATAAATGTCGTCAATCAACAAAACGCTTTTCCCTGCTATTTCGTTTGGCTTTTCAATAATAAAAGCATCTTTCAAGTTATCTGTTTTAAGCAATTTTGTTTGAAATATTCTCTGAGGTTGTGTTACTCTGTTTTTCTTCAAGGCATGCGAAATATTAACACTCAAAGATTTAGCAATTTTTTCAGCAAAATTTTTTACCAAGTTTCCACTTTCTGTGGGTGGCACATACAGAACTACATCAAATTTTTCTTTCCCAAAATGACGGTAAAATGCTTTGAGTGTCAAACGTAACAACCAATCGGGAAAATCTCCGCCATTTTCATATTTGCTTCGGTGCAGTGCTTGCCCTACATTAGAAATTCCGTAGTAAGATGCTGCCACACCGTTTATTAAGTTTGTGGTTTTGTTTTCTACCTCCAAAATAGGGAAATAGGTTTCTCTGAAATCGGCTAATTTGTCTGTCCATCCTTGCGTAACTGCCACTTGTACATTCCGCTTTCGGCAATTATCACACACCCCACAAGTATTGGGTAAATTATCTCCCAAAAAATCGCATAAAAATTTCATTCGGCAAGTTTGGCTTGCCAGATAGTTCAATATTTCATCAAAGTCTTTGAGTTTTGCTTTTCTTAAATCTTCAAAACTTTGCGTGTCCAAATCGGGGGCATTGAATCTATATTCGTATTTTTTACTTCTTCCATCAAGCACCTCAATGACAATGCCCTGCGCTATCAAATCAGCCAAGATTACTTTGATCTCTGTCTGCTTCAAGTTACTGGCTTTGATAACTCCGTGCAATCCTAATCTTTCAGATTTTATTGCATCAATCACACGCTGATATTTTTTAATTTCAGGTCTGCCACCTTCTATAAAAGACAAGGGCAAGGTTTGATCATAATTTGGGTTATAGAATAAAACAATGTATGAAGGTTTGCTATCTCGTCCCGCCCTGCCTATTTCTTGGTAATAGTGAATAGGCGAAACAGGGATTTGTGTATGTATCACAAAGCGAATATCGGGCTTGTCAATGCCCATTCCCAAAGCATTGGTACTGACTACACACTTGTATTCGTTGTGCATCAAGCCTTGCTCAATTTCTTTCTTGGTCTCGGTATCTATGCCCGAATTATAGTGTACAGCATTGATTTTCAGGTACTCAAACCATTTGGCATAAATTTCTGTATTGACTCTTGTGCCTGTATAAACGACTCCTGTGCCTTGTATTTTCTCTAAATTTTGCGCAAGCCAAATCATTTTTTCGTCTTCAGACTGTACGTTTATCACAAATAAATTGAGGTTGGCTCTCAAAAGATTTCCACGAACAGCAGTAATATTTTTTCCGATTTGTGCTTTGATGTCGTCTTCTACTCGTTTGGTGGCGGTGGCTGTCGTGGCTAATACAGGGAAATTGAGCGGAAGTAAATTTACCAAATTAATAATTTTGCGATAGGAAGGAATAAAATCGTGCCCCCAAGTAGAAATACAATGCGCTTCGTCGACTACGACCATTGCAATTTTGAAATTTGTATCTCTTACGGTTTCCAACCACTTCACGTTTTCCATTCTTGCAGGGTGTATGTAAAGCAGTTTGAGTTTTCCGTTGAGAGCATCTTCTATGGTTTGATTATTTTCTTCTTCGCTGTGTTGTGAGGAGATAAAATTGGCTGCAATGCCCAACTCTTGCATTTTTTGTACTTGGTCACGCATTAAGGCAATCAAAGGTGAAAAGATAATCGTAACCCCCTCAAATTGTGTGGCGGGAAACTGATAACACAAGGACTTTCCAAAACCTGTTTTTTCAATCAAAAGTACACGTTGTCCTTGTAATATTTTATCTATTACTGTCCATTGGTTGTCGTGAAATTGGCTAAAACCAAAAATAGATTTCAGTTTCTGTTCGGCTTGTTGTCTTGTCATGGCTGTGTTTCATTACGTCTCGTACAATATTTTGCCGCTTAGCGAAGATGGTTTTTTTCAGCATACAGCTTGATTGAAGCACGAAACCCCCGCTTTTACAAAACGACGTTTATAGAATATTTTTTCATTTATTCAAGTTTATTATTGTGCCTAACTCAAAAAATACACCTGAGAATTTGTAGGGTAATTTGTTGATGTTGTCATTATTTATTTTTGTGCCGTCAATCATCAAACTAACATCAGCATTATTATACTCTTTTCTATTCCATTTTACAGTTTCATCTTGCTGTAGCCCAGCAAAGTTCATTCTGCTTGTACGCCCGAAAGTCATTTGAAATCCACTGTTTGCAGAAAGAATAATATTACTTGATGCCCTATAATGTAATCCAATAGTTGGACTAAACGCCCAACTATTGTCTATAATATGAAACCCAATGTCATTATCGTAGAGTTCGTTTCCATTCACTACCAAATACTCTTTGTTTTTTGCCCCACTTGAAGTGATCCCAAAACCGCCTATAATCCTTGATGCAGTTGTTCCAAAAGAAATACTCACATCATCAGAAACAGAGGCAAAATAATCTAATCCTAAATCAAACTGCACACCATAAACTTGTCCATTCTTTGCCTTATTTGATAAAAAAGAATTTAGGTAGGGTTTTATGTTGATAGATGTCCTTATGTTGTCTGTTATAAAATAACCAACACCAATAGTTACTGCATTAGCAAAATATCTCTTTTTTAAATTATAATTTGCCGAAATGCTATCTACTAAATAGGTCACATTTTGGTCTCCATCAATATATTTGAAATCAACTTGTGAATTAGTCTTTTTTATAGGCATTAGGCTAAACGCTACTGTAATTTGAAACTGTCCTTTCTGGAACATAGTTTCATCTTGTCCGAAGAATAAATGACTATAAAAAGTCAAACATAAAATTAAAATTGTTCTCATTCTATCATTTTTTTAAATGCCCTATTGCCCTATAACGAAAAAATATTTGTGAAGGGCGAGATTAAATAGCACTTCCCTTGCCCCACGCACAAAAGTTTATAGAAAATACAAAAGCCAAAATTACGCACCTTGGCCCGCCTTTTCGCAAACGTAATGTTGTCATCAGTTTTTTGTTTTTACATCATTAGCCATTCTAAGGCTTTTTCCTTATCAGCGAAATCAATAATTGGATATTGATTTTCTAATTTCATCTGAAAAAATTCATCAAAGGTTTGCTCCACCGATAGTTCAGCAATCATTTCAGAAGGAATTATGTGTGCATATTTTTTTAGCCCTAACTCAATCCATTCAGCATTAAGTAAATGTGCCATCCATATTTGCTCGTCAGGGCTAATTGGGTAACCAAAATCTACGCACCTGTCATAAAGATATGATGGCTTGCATTTACGAAAAGCATTCAGCCATTCTTGCATTTCATTTTTAAAGTCACTAGCCGTCATATCAGCAGTTTCCTTAAACCAATCAGTGAAGATAATTTTTGTTTCATTGTCGTACTCGTGTTTAGAAAATTTTGATTGATAAATCGTTTCCATTTCAATAAATTTTTATTCGTATTGTTTAAAATTGATGACAATAAGTGGATTGACGCAATAACTTTTGCGCATTTTGTAAATTATAAGCAATTGATTATCAAAAAGTTATTACCGTCAATCTGTGTTATACGATACCCAATTTCGTATAACATATAGTTACACGAACTTCAGTTCGCATTTTTTTGATTCATAAGATTATCAAGGGGCTTTGCACCCTTTGGATCGTATGATTGTTTATGTGCGTGTGTATCTTTCGGCAGTTTTTAGAGCTGCGGCCTCCTAAAAAATCTTGAATGATACGAAATATCGGTGTATGCTTCTGGCAAAACTATTCAATATTTTCAGTCTCGTATCTGATTTTTAAACACAGCTTACGCTAAGGCAAACCACACTGCTTTTCCTCCAAAAAGGCACTATTTTAGCACCTAAAGTACGAACATACAAATCTTTTTCCAAACTTCCAAATAAAAAAAGATTTTTTTTACTATTTAAGCGAAGCGAGACTGAGTTAAAGGGAGGTGTTATATGAGAACACTCAATATTTCTATATCCGATTTGGAGTTCAACAAGTTTGGTCTCAAAAAAGACAATCTCACTTTTAGCGAGTTTGTAGAACTGATAAGTAGGGAACTAATGCGACAAAATCTAAACAAGTGTATAGAGTAAGAAATACAAAAAAACGTCATTGATACGAATGTTATCGTTCCTTCGCTTATCCAACGAAGTTATCCATACAAAATTATTTATGAACTTTTTATAGCTTCAGCTTCGCTAAAATACCAACAAGAAAAAAAACAAATTTTATTTGGATTTTTTGGGAAATATAAGAAACGCATCG
>JAFIER010000118.1 GCA_020832465.1 Bernardetiaceae bacterium | reverse complement strand
CCAGTAATGATTTTTTTAACATACGTATATCAGTGTTTTAATTGTGAAAATAAATTTCTTTGTTTCTTGTTCTGACGATAATGATTCAGAATTTGGTTGCAAATAAATCAAATAAATTCAAAAAAAGAAAAAAAACAAGATTTTTGCCTCTTTTTTATCAAAGCGCAAACATACGAATAAACTTTTAGATTTTTGCAAAGCCGTAAATAGCAAGTGTTAGTACTCTTTCTTTAGCTACCTTTCTAACCGCAATTCAAATGTTACAAAAATGACAAATTTGCTGTCTCTATCGATTTTCCCTGCGCTATTTGCATACAAAATTTATACAAAATATAAAATTGCGTTGTTTTTTTTGTAGTTTTGTTTTTTAATTCACAATTCAATATAAAATCAAAAACCAAAATATATCAATATGCTCAGAACTCATACTTGTGGCGAACTAAGAGCCGATAATATAGCACAAGAAGTTGTACTCTGCGGCTGGGTAAAGAAAACTCGGGATAAAGGAAAACTTCTTTGGATTGACCTAAGAGACCGTTATGGCATTACACAACTTTTTTTAGAAGAAGGAGTCAGTGATAACAATCTTTTTGAGCAGGCGCGTGAGCTTGGGCGTGAGTTCGTTATCAAAGCCAAAGGTACGGTCGTTGAAAGAGCATCTAAAAACCCTGAATTACCTACTGGTGATATTGAAGTAAGACTTACGCAAATAGAGGTCTTAAATGCCGCTAAAACCCCGCCTTTTATTATTGAAGACGAAACCGACGGTGGCGATGAGCTCAGAGCGCAGTATCGCTACTTAGACCTGCGGCGTAACCCGCTGAAAGATAAGCTCATTATGCGCCACAATTTGGCAAAAGAAGTGCGTAACTACTTGGATAAGCAAGCATTTGTAGAAGTCGAAACGCCTGTACTCATAAAATCTACACCCGAAGGCGCAAGGGATTTTGTCGTCCCTTCACGTATGCACCCAGGTGAGTTTTATGCTTTGCCGCAGTCGCCGCAGACTTTTAAACAAATTCTGATGGTAGGGGGTATGGATAAATATTTTCAGATTGTCAAATGTTTTAGAGACGAGGATTTACGTGCGGATAGACAGCCTGAATTTACTCAAATAGACTGTGAAATGGCTTTCGTAGAGCGTGAGGATATTTTGCAGACTTTCGAGGGGCTGGTAAAGCATCTTTTCAAAACAGTAAAAAATATAGAACTTCCTGATTTTCAACGCATGAGTTATGATGAAGCGATGGAAAAATACGGCAGTGATAAGCCTGACCTCCGATTTGGAATGCCTTTTGTAAAACTCAATGAAATTGTACAAAATAAAGATTTTAAAGTCTTTGATGTGGCAGAACTTGTGGTAGGTATTGTCGCAGAAGGAGCAGCTTCTTACAGTAGAAAGCAATTAGACGCACTGACAAATTTTGTACAAAAACCACAGGTAGGTGCTAAGGGTTTAGTTTATGTGAAATGTAACGAAGATGGAACTTTTAAATCTTCGGTAGATAAGTTTTATTCACAAGAAGATTTATCCGAATGGGCTAAATTGATGAATGCTCAGGCAGGTGATTTAATTCTTGTGTTGGCAGGCGAAACTAATTCAACTCGTAAAGCACTATCTGAATTGCGTCTTGAAATGGCTTCACAGCTCAACCTTAAAGATAAAGATATTTTTGCGCCACTTTGGGTTCTGGATTTCCCACTTTTAGAATGGGACGAAGAGACGCAACGTTACTACGCTATGCACCACCCTTTTACCTCTCCTAATCCAGAGGATATTGATAAAATGGAAACCGACCCATCCGCAGTACGTGCCAATGCTTATGATATGGTTATCAATGGGGTAGAGCTTGGTGGCGGCTCGATTCGTATCCACGACAAAGCATTGCAACAAAGAGTATTGCGTTTGCTTGGTTTCTCGGACGAGGAGGCTAAGTCGCAGTTTGGATTTTTGATGAATGCTTTTGAGTACGGCGCACCGCCTCACGGAGGGATAGCTTTTGGTTTTGATAGAATGTGCGCTATGTTTGCTGGTGTAGATTCTATCAGAGATTGCATCGCCTTCCCTAAAAACAACGCAGGACGTGATGTAATGATTGATTCGCCTTCGATAATTGGGCTGGAGCAGCTCGAGGAGTTGGCGCTACGTTTAGAAATAGCAAAATAAGAATTATCGTTCTAAACCATTAGTTATTGACTACCATAAAAAAGATTAGATATGGCAAATTTAAAGCAATAACATTTCTGTCTGAAAGGTCATTGCTTTAAATTTGCTTCTCCCGCGTGTTTGATGCCTGCAACAAACACAACTCACTTGATTTCAAAATATCGCTATGTTAGCATTAAACCTATGAGTTCTCAAAGAAATCTTAGGTTTAATGTCTATATGCGATAATCTTTATTTTGGTTAGCTATATTTTTAGATTAAAATTTGCATAAGTGCCCAGAAATACATATCTTGAATAGCGTAAGTTTATCAAATCATTACTAAAATCTATTATACATACCTATGAGACGTTCGCGTAAGAAAAATAAAAAGGAAGAAGAAGAGAAGCCTAAAGTTCATAAAGATTTAGAAGGTTTCGAGGTGAATATCAATTCCTTAGGGGAAATTACAAGCTCAATTGATAAGGACAAAATCAACGAGTTTTTGAATAAAAATCTCTATGATAAAAAACTCAAAAATAAGGAAGCCAAAAAAGAAGGCGATATAGACGACGATGACGACGATGATGAGTAAAAATCCTGGGCGTTATTTTTTAAGTTGATAACATACTACTAGACTTTTGCTAGCCAGAGCTAACATTTCTCAAAGAAATGTTAGCTCTAAGCCCATTTTTCCATAGCGTGGTTTTTTTGCAAACCCCACGCTGCTGTGGAAAAATGTATAGTGGTATGAGTTGATAATAAATTTACTATTTTCCCCAAGTATTATATACTTTATAGACTTGGGGATTTTTATATAGTTATTCTTGCTCGTATTGTCTGAAGTTTTCGAGGCGTTGGTATTTTTTCCATTTCATAGCCCAAGCTGTAAAGTGCATTACAAAGGGAGCGATAAGCCACATTAAAAGGGCAAAAATAAAGCTATAGCCCACAAGACTTAGTTCTATAGGCTCTCCTAAATGCGTTAAGTAGCTGTAAAAAAAACGAAAACCAATAATGGGCAGTATGACCCCAATAATATAGAATACAAAATAAGCCCAATGAAATTGCACTTTTTCTTTGCTATTTTTTTCGCGTATTTGAAGAGCAATAGGCTCAAGAATAAAAAGAGTAGAAAACAATCCTATCAAAGGTTGGAAACTCATAGCAATCAAACAAATGGCGAGCATTTGTGCCGTGTGTTGCCAATCTGAAATAAAATAAATCATTGGTGCTGCTAAAAGTGCAGGCGAGAGCACCAAAAGCGAAAGAAAATAATAGCGCATCGTGAGGTATTTCCCCCAGTCAAAATTCAATGTTTGTAAGCCATCAAAAAAACGACTGTGCGTGGGTAAAAAGCTTACAGCTAAAGCGAATAACAAAATGATAGTTATCATAAACCCGATAGGTTCTTTGTGTTCTAAAGTATCCTTTGTACTTGTAGTACCAAAAAGTGTATCCATAATAGGGTCTAGTATTATATCCAAAACATTTGAAAACGTTAGGACGAATAGTGCCGCAATAAACAAGATAAAAAGCGGTAGCGAGCGCAAACGATTGGTGGCTTGAAAGTGATAAACAGCAAGTAGTCCATAAAAAAAGTAAATATTTTTCTGTGCTTTTTGCCAAAGTTGTTGTCTTGCAGGCGATTGCTTAATGATTTCACGTACTTGATAATCTTCATAAAAATATGAAAAAAGTAAGCGATAATTTAAGATATGAAAGCCTATTGTTACAACACTAAATATGATTATTCCTATAGGTGCATAAGCAGTAAGCCACTCAGAAGCAGTACGTAATGGTATATAGCCGAAGTAAGCTAATAAAGGAACTCCACCGCCGAGAGCAAGTGCGGTGTATTGTATCATTGCATTTTTTTGCCATTTTATCCAAGCTGCAAAATTTTGCATGGCGAGGAATCCTGTTGCCCAAAGTAAAAAAGTGAAGATTAGTCCGATTTTGGGTTCATTATGAGATTTACTCATAAGAACTAATATACCTGGTACTGCTATCGCGATAAGTAACTGCTTAAGATAACGCTTTACAAGCAAAACCTTGATTAAGTAGCCTCTTGAAATAATCATATAGCGATATGCCTCAATGGGTGTAAGTGGGTTATGCTTACCATAAGCTGAAATGGCAAAGAAAATAAGCAAGACGGAAAGTCCGTAACGAGATAGAAAGGTAATATTAGATATACCAAGCATATTAAGCGTAAACTCTTCAAAAAGATAAAGATTTGCTAATACACCAATGCTTAAAAAAAGCATTTTGGCAATTTGTGTAAACTGATAAAAAAGACGAGCATCGCTACTTTGGCTACGTTTGAGTTGTAACCATTCGAGCCGTAAGAACTCCTTCCAAAGTCCATTTTGAGGCATGATTATATGTTTTTTTTGAAAATTACAACTAACATTTTTTTGACTCTTGTTAGTGCTGAAAAACAGCAGGTGTTGTGCAAATCTACCATAGAACTTGCATTATAGACTTTTGTTTTTCATTGTTGCTCTTCTTTCCAAGTTTTGCGTACTTGTTGCACAAAATCTATTTCGACCTCTAAAATGCCAGCAATTACCTCATCACTAAAAGAACCCATTTTTAGCATATTTCGAATAGCAATATGCAAACCTTGAATTCTTTCTTGTTCAATCCGATTCTTTTCTTGTTCACTTCTTAGCTTCTCTTCGGCACGTCCCTGTTCAATGCCTTGTTCAATGCCTTGTTCAATGCCTTGTTCAATGCCATGTTCAATGCCATGTTCAATGCCCTGTTCAATGACATTTTCAATGAGTTTTTGA
>JAFIER010000115.1 GCA_020832465.1 Bernardetiaceae bacterium | reverse complement strand
ATTGAAAACTCCTCTCCTGTTGGTTTGTTGCAACAGCCGTCAAAGAGGTCTTAAGACCGTCTTTGAGGGCATACCTCGGTAGTAGTCGAAGACCCTCCCGATGGTTAGAGAAATTGTGTATCCGATTTTTTTTATTTATTTTGCACAATAGAAGTCCTAAGCACTAACCCCAATTTTATGTACACCCCTCCGAAAATATTGATAATCGTATTTTTGTGCTTTGCATCAGCAATTTCTGCATTTGCACAAACAGAAAAAGAGGCTTTTCAGCTTCTACAAAACCATAAACTCACCGAAGCAGAGCGTGCCTTTCATAGCCTTCTCGACTTGGAGAAGCCCTCCGTAGCTACACAATATGGATATGCTAAAACGCTGCTCAATCAAATATTGCAAATAAAATCTGCTTGGAAACCGCACGAACTCAAATTGCGTAACTTTTCGCCAGAGTTGGAAAAGCTGGAGCGTGCCTACCAACAAGCACAAAAAGCGAGCAGCACCTACGCCCAACTTTCCGCCCCCGAGCGCGAACGCCTTATCGCCGTCGGTGTTACTAATGGAAAAGATGTGCTTAACCTCCCCGAAGGTATTGCACAAACTTCTGCCGATATTTTACTCAAAGCCCCCTATAACATCGACTACCGCCGCCTATCTAATATCGAACCTTATAATGAAATCGCTTATGCCGATACTACACTCGCTTTGCGCAATGCCTTAATCCGACAAATGAGTAAGCATATTGATTTTTATGATAAGAGTCGCACTGTAGGGCAGATGCGCAACGCCCGCAAAAGTTTGCTCTCGCAATTTATTAGCCTTCAAGGATTGCGTGTGAATGGCACAGGAAGCGGCTATTTGTACGAAACGCATTGCGATTGCATTATCGAGTCTTTTACCGAAAAAGAACTCGAGCATATCCTACCTCAATTTTACGGTGCAGATTATCAATGGAAAAGCGCAAAGTATCAAGAGAGTGAAAGCTATAAAAAACTATTACAAATCGCTCAAAAAAACAATGTTTCTATCTTAGAACTTTACTGCCATCTCAACCTCCACGACAAAGGCTACCAACCGAAATATGAAACCCTTTATGACGATTTCATCAGCCGTATCGCTCCGCTTGATATAGCCTTTGTAGCTTTGCAGCGAAAAGCGGGTTTTTTTCTTAAAAATGGACAAGCCGATGAAGCCCTACAAATTTATGCCGCTTACCGCGATTTGTTTCCCAAAAAGCTCGAGGACTTTAATAAAATTATCGCCCTTCTAAAAGCCCCACAAGATGATTTGAAGTTAGAAAATTTGGGGGCTACCGTCAATAGCCCGCTATCAGAAACGCACCCCGTTGCCGATAATGAACACCTTTACTTCTGCCGCACCAACTTAGCCACAGGGCAGGATATTATGGTTTCGGAAAAGCAAGGTAAAAATTTTGAAGCCGCACGCCCATTACCTATCAATACCCAAACCCACGAAGTGCCACAAAGCATTAGTGCTGATGGCAATACCTTAGTCATTTTCGGTAACTACTCCGAGATGCCCGACTATCAAGTAGAAATGCGCGCGCACGCCAAAGAATTGGGCAATGGAGATGTCTATTTTGTGGAGCGCAAAGGGGCATTTAATTGGTCTCGTATTCGCCCCTTTCCTACACCTATCAATACAGTACATTACGAATCGAGCCTCTCTTTTTCAGCTGATGGAAAAGTAGCTTTTTTCGTATCAGACCGCCCCCGTGCCGACAGTACGCATTTGCCAAAAGGCCACCCTGAGTATTTATATTTTCACGGCAGGGAGGCGTTTAAGCAAGATTTGTATGTCGTAGAGAAGGAAGGGGCGGGCTGGGGCGAGCCGCAACACATGGGCGAGGTTTTGAATACTGATTTTGCCGAGAGCATGCCGTTTTTGCACCCCGATGGCAAAACATTGTATTTTATTTCTGACGGGCACTACAACCTCGGCGGAGCAGATGTTTTTATGAGCAAACGCCTCAGCGATAAGGATTGGACGAGCTGGTCTGCGCCCGTAAATTTAGGAAAAAGCATCAACTCACCCGATGATGACGGTTTTTATCTCGATGCTTCGGGCGAGTTTGCCTATTTAGTGCTCAAAGACCGCCCAGAGGGCTATGGGAGTTATGACCTTTATCGCTTCGTGATGCCCGAGCGTTTTCGTCCGGAGGCACTTGTGAGTATCAAAGGCAAAATTACGGACGATAATGGCCATGCTATTTCGGGTAATATTGTATGGGAAGACTTGGAAAGTGGTCAGCGAGAAGGCAGCACAATGAGCCTTGATGGCAATTTCGAGCTCGCCCTCCCCCGTGGGAAGCATTACGGCATTTATGCAGAAGGCAAAGGAAAGATTGCCATAGCTTCTCACCTAAACACAAAAGAAAAGTCTGATGCTTCAGCTAAAAATGACATCAAACTTTTGAGCGTATCCGATGCTGTGGCGAAGTCCAGTAAAATTCGTTTGAATAATATTTTCTTTGATTTTGATAGCTATACGCTACAGCGGATTTCTTTTCCGGAGTTACGCCGCTTGGTGGATTTGCTTAAATCCTACCCCGAGCTGTCGGTGCGGATTGAGGGTCATACCGACGACAAAGGCAATGCTGCTTATAACCTTAAACTTTCTCAAAACAGAGCCGAGGCGGTCAGAAATCATTTAATTTTGATGGGCATAGCTGCCGAGCGCATCGAAGCGCAGGGCTTTGGCAAATCGCAACCTATTTCAGACAATCAAACCGAGGCGGGGCGCGCGCTCAACCGCAGGGTAGAATTTTCTTTATCAAAATAAGGGGTTATTTATTTGTCTTTTATGTCTTTTTGTTGTAAATTGCTTTGTTTCTTGTCGTAAAAAGGTCATAAAATTTTCCTTTCTATGGCTCACTGCTTGTTTTTGAAGTTTCAATGCTTTGCTAAACTGACTTTACTATGGCTTTTGCTTATTTTGAATTTTCATTTTACTACCTCAATCTCGATGGCAAACCTCGCAGTCGTTTTCATAAAAAAGGAATTGTGATGAGCGAAGGTTTAAAATTAGAAGAGGCTATACTGCATTTTGAAAATATTCATAAAATTTCGCGCGAAGAGGGGCAGCTTGCTATCACGCTCTACCCTGCTATAGCGACAAGCCGTGCTATTGCAGAGAATATTTTTCCTAATACGACAAGTTTTGTCATTCAAATTCCTGATGATACGGCTTTTGAAGTCAAGAGTTTGGTGGACCAACGCTATACAAAATGGCAAACAGACCGGCGGCGCAAGCAGCTTGCGCTTGAAAATAAAAGCAATCACTTTCATAGCCAAACCTGCCCACGTTGCTCTTCGATAGTCGACCTCACTGGCAAGCCCAAGACGGCTATGACTTACTGTCCTTATTGCTATGTTTTTTTTAATCAACATGGGCACGTAGCCTCCAATACGAGCGACTACAAAATATGCCCTAAATGTCGCTATTTTGGGCGTGTGAGTACCTATTATGACACTGCTTTTTATCTTTACAAAAACAACAAAAAGAAAAAATTCGAGACTGTAAGATGCTGCGAAACCTGTGCTCGTGAGCTATTCGAAGAAGATTTTTGGAAAAGCCTACCCTTTGTGATAGGTGCAGCTCCCTTGCTATACGACCTCTACAAAGCGGGTATAGATAGAAACCCGATATTTAAAGGATTAGCAGAAGCCAACTATCAAGCGCATAAATACGATGTTGATAAAGTGCGCGAGCTCTTCGATATTATGCTATTGCGCACTGGCGAACACGCTGGCATTTATTACAACTACGGCAAAGCCTTTCTCGAAGCCTCTAAAGCACTTGTACGTGGTGGAAAAAGTCCTTTTCACCCAGATGTAGTCCCACTGAGGCAAAAAGCGATACGCGAACTCACTCGCTCGCTCTTGCTATGCTCAAACTACGAACCCACTATCCGCCTTTTACAAGATAATGGTGAAATAGAGTTTGTGCCGCAAGAAGTTTATGAAATAGATATTTAACACTGCCACTCAAATAAGTCTTTTTTGGCTGCAATAATCATTTAGAAATCTTGTTTTTGTCCTATAAATAAAAACAAGGTAAAACAGTCAAAAAACGTTTTTAGAAGCCCCAAATCTCTAATTTTTCAGTCTTTTTGTCAATTTGATACAAAGCTAATTCACGTATTTACACTATCCTAAATTGTGCTATGCAAATGCTTTGATTTTCAAATTTATTTTTTAAACCAAGTATAAAAATTCTTGTTTTTTACAATTTTGTTCAGAAAAATTTAAAAAACTTTTTTTTCAGAAAAAAGTGCCTAATTTCAAAACAAAAGCGGTTTTTTTGCACTAAAAACTTTTTTTTTACGTTTTAAAAAAAAGATTGAAAAGAAGTAAAACGATACTTTTGACTATTGTTTTTTTTTCGTATTTTTGTAGAAGTCCTTAGTGCATGATTCACTATAATTAGTTTTTTGCATAATTAGAAGATATGATTTGGCAGTGTGTTTGCCAAGTCATTGAAATCTAAACAGAAAGGCTTGTTTTGCTTAAAATTGGAGTTTGCTATTTTTTTTATAGGCATTGTTTATAAGAATAGTTCAAATGTAACATTTACGCAAAGTTCGCTTAAAAAAAAGATTTAAGCATGAGCTAACCTACGGACATTAAGGTATTAGCGGATATTTTAGCTATAACCTTTGCTTTTTTTAGAATCAGATAAAGTAGATAAAAACGGCTTTTTTTTATGCTGTTTTTTTTGCACCTTTGCAATCCCCAAAAAAGAGGGGAGAGGCATGCGCCTCAAAGGTCTTTGCAAAATAGGCTACTCAACTGTTTTTTACGTATCAATTTAGCATTGTTATTATATTGCAACCGAACCACTCTCATAGCAACGACAATATGGACTGCCAAAGCGTATGGGCTAACTGTCTGAAAACCATTAAACAAACTCTGCCTGAGCAGAGCTTTAATACATGGTTTTTGCCTATTCGTGCAATTCGGCTACGAAATAGTGTGCTCACCATTCAAGTGCCTACGCGCTTTTATTACGAATGGCTTGAGGAGCATTATGTCGAAATTTTGAGACAGGCCATTCGCCAAGAAATTGGTCAAGATGGTCAGCTTGAGTACTCGGTAGTCAATACAGCTGCTAACCAAAATCCTTATCAAAAAAGTATTGTCCATGCTAATAAGCAACAAGGCAGCCTTTTGCATCAGCCCAATAAGCAGCCCGTGCCTAATCCCACGCCGCTGAATAAGCCCGCAAATTCTACTTATTTGCCTACGGTAGCACGTAAAACAGAGAAGCCTTTTCAAAGCAATCTCTCGCCTAAATATACTTTTGATAATTTTATCGAAGGGGATTGTAATCGCCTTGCCCGCTCCGCTGGGCATCGCATCGCGGGGAATCCTGGTAAAAATTCTTTTAATCCACTTATCTGCTATGGTGGTGTGGGCTTAGGCAAAACGCATTTAGCACAAGCTATTGGCAACTCTATTATCAAAAACCTGCCTTCTAAGCGTGTGCTTTATATTTCTGCCGAGCAGTTTACTACGGATTATGTCAATGCGACAAGACAAAATATGATTCAAGAGTTTCAAAAATCTTATTTTGCCTTAGATGTATTGATTATCGATGACATTCAGTTTTTTGTAGGAAAAGAAAAAACACAGGAAAACTTTTTTCATATTTTCAATAATTTGCATCAATCTCAAAAGCAAATTATCATGACAAGCGACCGCGCGCCGAACGAGTTGCGCGGATTGCAAGACCGCCTACTATCGAGGTTTAAGTGGGGTCTAACTACGGATATACAAGTGCCAGGCTATCAAACCCGAGTGCAAATTATTCGCGCTAAGCTCGAGCAAGAAGATGGACTTTTTTCAGAGGAGGTTATTGATTTTTTAGCGCGCAAGATTACAACTAATGTCAGAGAAATTGAGGGTATTGTCATTTCCCTACTCGCTAAATCGCAGCTACTAAACGAGGTGCTTACTGTAAGCCTTGCACAGCAAACGCTTGGCGGTATTGTATCAGACGAAGCTCCTTCGCTATCGCTCAAAGAAATTGAAGACCTAATTATTGGTTATTTTAATGTAACAACAGAAGAGCTACAGTCTAAATCGCGTAAAAAACCCATTGCTGACGCACGCCAATTTGCGATGTACCTCGCCAATCAATTTACAGAGTTTCCGCTCAAAGCCATTGGTTGGTTCTTTGGAAAAAGAGACCACACTACAGTCATTCACGCCTGCCGTGCCATTCCACAAAAAGCAGAGCAAGACGCACAATACAAATACATTTTAGAAGATCTTTTAGAAAAAATTCGCACGCTTTATTAGCCCAATCGAGTTGCCTTTTCTCGGTTGGTAGTCTTAAAGATGTAATGCTCAAAGTCTTTCAAAACTAACAGTTCTCAAAGAACTGTTAGTTCTAAGCATTACTTGTTATACACTACCTCTCGGTTTAATATTTATGATTGTGTAGCGGAATCTTTATCAGGAAAACTTTGTGCTGTGTTTTTGGCAAGTAATTGTTCGATGGCTACGGGTGCTATATTTTTAGGGTTCGCAATTTTTTCTTGCAACTGAAAAATTCCTCCTATAAGTGCTTCGGGTCGTGGGGGGCAGCCTGGCACGTAAATATCTACGGGTATAATTCTATCTACACCTTTTACGACGTGGTATCCATGCTCCCAATACGGACCGCCACAATTTGAGCAGCTCCCCATAGATATTACATAACGAGGTTCGGCCATTTGTTCGTACAATCTTCTGATTCTATCCGCCATTTTGAAGGTAACTGTTCCTGCCACAATCATAACATCACTTTGGCGTGGTGAGGCACGTGGAAGTACCCCAAATCGGTCTAAATCATAAGAAGAGGCATAAGTTGCCATCATTTCAATTGCACAGCAAGCCAAACCAAAACTTAGGGGCCAAAGCGAAGAGAGGCGCGCCCAGTTGAGTAAATCTTCTAATTTGTGAATGCGTACGGCGTTTTCGCCTGTTTTTCCGTCTGTTGGAAACATAAGCTTTGCTGAGTTTTTGTTTTAATTGGGTGCAATTCAAAACTACGCGGTTTGTGTTTGGTGAAGACACCAAACACGGCGAGCGTAGTTAGTTTTTGTTTTAATTTAGGCTTCAAGACGCAGTGTTGCGTCCGTATTAGAAATTTTGCAATTTTAGTATTATCTCACACTACATAGGCATTCGCTAACCAGAAATAAGATTTCTTTGAGACATGTTATTTCTAAGGCCATTTTTGCATTATCTAATGACGGCTGGATTTTGATAATCCTTCTGTTCGTATTCTAACAAAAACTTGAGTAAACGATTTTGTAATTTGTATAAACGATTTAAGTTGGGTTTTGTTAGTGTTTTTTCGTGTAGCCATTTAAAAAATGCAGATTCAAATCGGCGCATATCATCAGGTTTGAGCCAATAGCAATGCGATTGGAGGTGTGCGGGCGTATTTCTTGCGAGTGTTTCTTTGACGAGAAGCCTGAACTCACGGTCGTGAAAACGGGCTGTCCAGGTTGGAAAGACAAAACTCATTTGAAAAGAAAAAAACTGCTCTGGGACTGTAGTTTTCTCATCGATTCTGACAAGAAGCCTAATGCCTTCGTGTGCGGTTTGGAAGGCTTGTTCTTCTGTAATGGTAAAATAATCTGTAAGATTGGCAATTTCCTTTAATGCTTCTGCTTCTGTAGCAAACTCTTTAAGTCCAAAAAGTTGCTGTGCTTCATAAGTAAAAAGCAATCGGTATTTGAAGTCTAAGGTTTCGTTGATGCTATAATTTTCGTTTTTTGCAAGTCCTTGTTTGATTTGTTGCAAAAGTGCGTTGCGCGCTTCGAATGTCATGGCTTCTTTGGGTATAAGCTGTCGCTCTCCTTTTCGGTTGCAGACTTCAAAATTAAAGCGATTTTCTTCAAAATTAGGTCTTAAAAGAAAGTGTTCTAACACGTGTACGCCTTCGCTACGCACGTTGAGTTCGCGGACAAACTCTACAAGCTCTTTGATTCCCATTACAGCCTCGGCACGGTTGGCAAACTCACCTATTTTGCGCCAAGCAGAATCTTCCTCTGCTTTATAAACGGCATAGTAAAGGTCTTTATTATCAGGGTCTTGTCCTATTTTATAGTATTCCATATCTATGCCTTTGCGCAAATAATACTCGTCTATGGTTTCCATTCGGAAGGGTAGGGTTTTGCGCAGGAGTGCATCAATTTGTTTATCAGAAAACTCATGTTGTTCGTCTTCATCTACATATTCAAAATTATTTTCAATGTAGGCATTATTAATATTTTCATTGCGAATAATTCCGACGACGGGGTCGACGATATAGTTTCCGATAAGGCGCATTGCACGGTTTTCGAAAGCATCTAAAAGGGATTCGTTGAGGTGTGTAATAGGAGCGCTTCGTTCACGATTGAGCAATCCGAGCTCTAAGAGGATACAGATTTTGAGTTCTAAGCCCGAGACATTAAGAGGGTTATCAATTGTTTCGGTATAATCAAAAGCCTTTGCCCTATTTTTACTAATTTGCGTGATATGATTAAGAAATCGGATTTTATTAGCGATAAGTGCGTGTTGGTAGTCGTCTTGGTCGAAATATTTGTTAAACTTTGAGATAGAATATTGGGCAAAAGATTCTCCATAGATAGCGAGCAGGTAGTTAAGAAACCTGTTTCTTCTGTCTGCATAGTCATCGTATTGTGTGTTTACGGGTGCGAGTCCTTTTTTATAATGATGCGGAATTGTTCCGTTTTTGCTTAGTAAAGAGACTTCTGTTACGTCAGATTTTGCAAAAAGTTCTTCGCTATTAGGTACAGTATCTAATGGTTGGTAGAAATAGGTTTTATTGAGTTTTGTGCTGACGGAGTAGAGTTCTCTTACTCCTTCGAGCTGTGCGAGGTAGTTTGTCATGAGTTGTTCAAAGAACATCAAATAGGCTTTGAGTTGCTTAGCTTGGGCTTTTCGCTGTGGCGAGGCTTTGTGCGATAATCCTTGGCTACTGATGCCGTAGTTGAGTGGAAAATCTTCTTGAATAGAATAATAGTTTTTGAAGTCTCTTTTTTGTCCTTTTGGGAGTTCTATTTCGCCATGAGTAAGCCTATAAATTCGGCGTGAAGCTGTTCTTAGTGCATTAAAATCAGCTTGTATGGTGGCGTTATCAACTTTAAAAGTAATGTTATTTCGGTGTATATGCATGGCGTGCCTTCCCCTTGTATCAGGCTCTGTATCCAACATAGGAATAGTATTGATACTTATAGGCATTTGTTCGGCGTGCACTTTTCCTTTTGCATAGAATGTGAGGTTTTGGACACTTCCTACTCCTTTTACGTCCATAATAATGCGCGTAATATCTGATATGAGTATATTTCTCGGTCTCTCTTCGAGTTCTTCACTTTTGATAAATCCGTGCTTTAAGGCAGGCCCTGAAAAGATTTGCTCGAGTGATGCACCTTCTTTTTTCATTTCTTCAAGGGCATAAAATCGGATTTCGGGTGCAAGGTGCTTATTGACTCTAAAAAAGACTTCTGCCAAGACTTCTTCGGGGTCATAATTTTCATTAAGGTAGATATCTCCTTGCAATCGTACTTTAAAAGGCTCAAGGATAATAATTTCTTGGATATCTTCGCAAAGATTTCGATGTGCTGCATAAACTTTCCGTACTCGTTCTTTGACTTGCTGTTTTTGTTCTGGCGTATCTACGAGTTCGTTGAGGTGCAAATAGACTTTATACAAGCCTTGCAAAGTGTGCCCTTCTTGTATAACAGGCTCAATCCACACATTTAAGACCTCGAATACACGATCGAAAATAAGTTTTCTATAATCTTCAATAGTAAGTGCATTAGAGACAAAAATTTCGTCAGCGGTATAAAGACTTTGTCTCTGCGGATTTATTTTTTGTGTTTTTGGATCTGTGAGAAAATCAGCTACTTCAAACTTTGCTCTGTATGCCATTTCAGTAAGCGCATAACATAGCTGCTCGAGTATGGTAACTCCTGGATCGTGTATGTTATAATCAGTCCAATTTTCACCTGAAAAATGTTGCGCTTCACGCAATCCTTCTTCATAGAGTTGGCGAAAATTGAGGCTTATTTCTTCCTCTTCTGGCGTGCTTTGTATAAACGAAGGCTCTTGCATTATGATGAAGATTTAGGCGTTTTGGGAAAATGATTAGGCGATAGCTGTTTGCTATCTTGTTTGCGCTGTTGTTGCTGGGCTTGGAGCTGTGCATTAGCTTGTTCGTTGAGCTTACCGATAAGCTCATAGACATCTGCAAAAGGCTCTTTTCCAAGTGCTTTAAAAATAAGATTGGCCTCTTCGAGGCTTACTTCAAGACGTATTTTAGTCATCGTATAAATATTTCTAATACTTAAAAATGATAGTGCCGTTCAGCAATGACATAGCTTTGGGCAATGTTATTTTTAGGTTACTTCATCGCTATATGCGTAGATTTGAGTTATACCTAAGGTTTTAACGGCTAAGATTTAGCTCTATGACGATACGCGCCAGCTCTTGCGAATTGCGCTCGAGAGGGTTTCTAAATATAATTTTCTGCCGTAGCTTGAGTTCATTTTTATCTAATTCAAGAATTTCATAAGTATTGACTCCATCAAACGCATTAGCTACAGCATTTTCTAACAAACTCTCAAGCATTGACTTTGATTCTTTCTCACTATTTGCACCAAACTTGATTAACCTACCAGCCTCAACGCTATAATTTGTTACTTGCTTTTCGTACTCTTCGCTCTTAAAGTTCAACTCTACTTTGCCATCTTCACGAAAGTGCATAAAAGCTAACTCCTCGGTGCTAATACTTTCAGGCATATTTTCCTCTTCGTCGAAGACATCTTTTAGCGTATTTTCGACGACACTAATGTTAGTAACCTCCCATTTTCCGATGAGCATAGGGTCTGTATTAGTCGTGGAGTTTGTTTTCTCACTATCACTACCTCCTGTGCAAGCAGTCAGCAAAAAAGAGCTACATAAAAAGGCTATGGCAAATTGTATGAGTTTGTTATGTCTTGACATAATTTCTACGGTTTAAAAAAATGAGTTATTTGATATATGATTTTTTATTTTTCACCACAATACATTTTTTTCTATAGCGTGTGGTTTGCAAATCCCACGCTATAGAAAAATAAAATGGGCTTAGAAATAACATTGCTTTGAGAAATTTTATTTCTGGCTAGCGAATGTCTATTTAGTATGATTTTTCACTTTGCTATTTACGCATCTAAAGCTCTCAAGGTTTTGCGATTTTAAAATAAACCCGAAAGTTGTGGGGGCTCTTCTCTCTTGAGATGTTCGTATGCTAATGAGGTCGCCTCTCGCCCTCTTGGTGTGCGTTTGAGGTATCCCTCTTTTATCAAAAATGGTTCATAGACCTCTTCAATGGTTTCCGCCTCTTCGCCACAAGCAGTAGCAATGGTAGTAAGCCCTACGGGTCCGCCTTTAAATTTATCTATAATAGTAGATAAAATTCGGTTATCCATTTCATCAAGTCCATTTTGATCTACTTCTAAGGCTTGCAATGCCATATCAGCAATAGCAAGTGTAATTCGTCCGTCTCCTTTTACTTGTGCAAAGTCTCTGGTTCGTCGCAGTAAGTTATTTGCAATACGTGGCGTACCTCTGCTGCGCCTCGCCAGCTCAAAAGCGGCGTCGTCATCTATGGGTGTATGTAGTATAGTAGCGGATCGTTTGACAATACCGCTCAAAAGTTCGGCATCATAGTACTCAAGCCTTGCATTGATTCCAAAACGGGCGCGCAAAGGCGAGGTGAGCAGTCCGGAACGAGTCGTAGCACCAATAAGTGTAAATGGATTGAGCGAAAGCTGTACGGAGCGTGCACTCGGACCGGAGTCCAGCATAATATCGATTTTATAATCCTCCATAGCGGAGTAGAGGTACTCCTCTACGACGGGGTTGAGTCGGTGTATCTCGTCTATAAAAAGCACGTCCCCCTCTTCTAAATTTGTAAGCAGGCCAGCCAAATCACTGGGTTTATCAAGCACGGGCCCTGATGTTGTTTTGATTTGTGCGTGCAACTCTTGTGCAATAATAAAAGAGAGTGTAGTTTTTCCTAATCCTGGCGGTCCGTGTAGCAGTACGTGGTCGAGCGGTTCTTCTCTGGCGAGTGCTGCCGATACAAATACTTGCAGGTTAGCCATAATTTTTTCTTGGCCTTGGAAATCAGAAAAAGCTAAGGGTCTCAAAGCTTTTTCGATTTCTTGCTCGGCGGGTGCAATGCTTTTATGCTCGGGGTCGAGGTATTCTTTTCTCATTTTATTTTGTGTTCTTTTTTCAAAAATAGCAAAAAATATTTAGGATTGCACAGATTAACCATTATTTTCTTGTTTTAAACAGCAACTTCTCTGCTATGAGTTTATTCAAATACAGCATAAAGCCGATTTGAAGCCAATATTTGTAGCTATATTTCAGCATTAGCGATTGCACCTGCCTTAGTGTTTGGAGTCAAGCGTACTCTTGTCTAATCTTTTTTATAGTATCACAATATATTTTGGGGGGATTCGTTTTGTAGTTAGAAATTTTTTGATTAAATTGCCTTAAAATAAACCTAAAGCATATCGCTATTATGATAAAAAGAATTGTACTATTTATATTTGTAAGTTGCATTTTTGTAGCTCAGTCTTATGCACAGCGCGATTATTCTATTGATTCTCGTGGGATTGGTGGCATAAAAGCCGGTATGAACCTCACGGGTATGATGGGGGCAGATGCGGTAGCATACCAAAATTTAAAGATAGGCATGCACGCTGGCATGTTTTTCAACTACCAAGTAGGTAAAATTGTAGCATTCCGTGCGGACTTACTCTACTCTCAAATGGGATATGTGCAGCGTCCTAATACTTTTCAGCGTTACACCAGTAACTTTGATTATATTAGCTTTTCCCCACAAATTTCCTTCAATTTTACACCTAATAAAATCAATCGCTTTGCGATGAACTTAGGTCCTGTTATTAGCGTACCTATAAGGGCTAATGCTATTGTAGCTAATATTGTAGTACCAGAGCCTACTATCGATGACGCTATAGATGCAGGGGCAGGTGATGAGAATCAAGATGCGGGCGCAGTCGTAGAGCGCCTTATGACTCCTATAGCTAAAAGCACAAGAGAAGTAAACCAACTCAATGAGCACGCTTTGCCTAATTTTGGTGCGCAAATCAATTTTTCGTATATGCTTCTCGTAGGTGATGAGTTTTGGCTCGGCTTTGAAGCTGGGGCATTCATGGGTTTTGGTTCGATTTATAAATCCCGTGATAGACAAATTCCTAATGTAGTCATGAACGAAGAAGGCGACGAAGAAATAGTATTTACAACTGAAACATTCTCTCCTCAGGTCGTAAACTATGGCTTCCAAGCTGGGCTTGTTATTGGCTTTGGATTTTCACCTCGCTATACTAAGAAAATTTGGTAGGCCACGGTAGTATATGGCTAAATATTGACTCAAAGAAATGTTATTTCTAAGCTCATTTTCCATAGCGTGGCCCCCACGCTATGGAAAATGAGCTTAGTAGTCTTATAAAAAATACAAAAAAGGTAGAGGCAGTGTAGATTGTCTCTACCTTTTGCTTATTTTTGTATTTGATTATGCTACGATCATACTACTGTACATTTTTGCATAGCGTAGGGGGTAGTCTTAAAGATGTAATGCTCAAAGTCTTTCAAAACTAACAGTTCTCAAAGAACTGTTAGTTCTAAGCATTACTTGTTATACACTACCGCGTAGGGTTTGCAAACCCCACCCTATGCAAAAATGTGGGCTTAGAAATAACATTTCGCAGAGAAATGTTATTTCTGGCTAACGAATGTTTAGTAGTATAGCCTGCGCTATAAAAGGCTGTTAGCTGTTAATCGCTTTAAAAACCCTATTTATCTAAATATTTAGATATTTTCATAACTATTTCCAAATATTTTGTATATTTGAAGCATAATTTGCGAACAAAAAAGACTACACAACGTTTTATGTGTAAGATACTTAAAGCCCCAAGAATAAAAATTTTAATAACTAATTGCATTTAGACTATCAGATCAGAACCATATATAGCAGTTTAATTTTTGCAGTGTTGTAAAAGCTTGTGTTAGCATAGGCATTCTTTTTAGAGTTGGGGGACAAGTAAAATTCGCTATAAAATATTATCCAACGACCGTAAAAACGAATTAATTGTGAGAGTAAGAGTAATTTTTGTATTGAGAAATCGCGGGGCAGTACTTCCCTTTTATCACCAACAGATTTTTTCTGAGTATATCGATAGTTTAGTCGCTAACTCTGAGGTGGGGGAGTCAGGTTTATACAATTTTTCGGGCTTAAAAGGTCAGACAAGGGTGAGCCGTAAGGGTTTACACTTTTGTTCTCGTCGCGTAACACTTGTATTTTCTTGTCATAACAAAAAAATGATAGATTTTCTTTTAATGAAAATCTTTTCACAAGATGCAGTTCGTTTGGGCGACCTAGAGCTCGAGCCTGAATCTGTAGAAATGGAAAAAATGCCTGATTTGCAAGAGGTAAATAAGTTTATATGCATATCCCCTATGGTGATTGCAGGCTTACATTTGCGTCGCGATCCCAAAGAGTTTATTATGCCAAATATTGACAAGTTTTCGGACTTGCTTTATGAATCTACCATGAATCGCATGGAACGCTCTGGTTTTTATACGCCAGAAGACATTTCTTCCTTCTATAAGTTTCAACTGATCCCTGATAGGAGATACTTAGAGCGTGTCCAACAAGAAGACAAAAAATTTGCACGTATTTATGAAGTAAAGCATAACAAGCAAGCGCAAGAAGTGCGCGGTTATACATTTCCTTTTATACTTTATGCGCACCCTAAAGTCCAGCAGTTTATTTTCAAAAATGGCTTGGGTGAGTTTACAGCACAAGGCTTTGGTATGTTAGATCTTGCACATAGCGACCCTACACAGCGCACCGAGGTATATACAGGTTTTCAACAACAGCAAACACAAGAAGAGAAAACCGTAAATAATCGCATGAAGCAAGTCGAAGATAGGCTCGATGCTTTTGAAAAAACAATGACGCAAAAAGAAAATAAGCAAGAGCAAAAAGAACAAATACCTCAAAAGCAAGTCATTACAGCACAAGAAGCAAGAACAGGCAGTGGGCGTGCGCTCACAAATGGCTCAGAAAGCGGTAACGGACAAGCGGGTAATTAAATACGACATTCCATAGCATTTCTAAATTGATAAAAAAATGCGTATGCAAACAATAGAATCATTTCTCAAACGTTTGTTTAGAGATGGTATTACAAGTAAGAAAGTCTTGGAATAAACATTATTCTAAGACTTTTTTTTTACAAAACTTACTGCATCTGTGCCTAAAAGCAATTTTGATTTTTCAACTCAAATCAAAAAAATATTTTTTTAGCTATAAATGCTTGTTTTGTTAAATTTTATTTGTAATTTGATAGCCTTAGTATGTCTTCAAGTTATGCAAAGGGAGCAAGCTCAATTAAAGCACCACTATCCTTTGTATAAATTTACGTAACAACAATATTTACAATCTAAAATTACTGTTTATTTATGGCAAGCAAACTCAATCAATCCGCCGTAACAGATTATGCCGAGCTATTCGCGCAAAATGCCTGCGATGCTTTTTTCGAGAAGCACAATACAATAAAAGGTGCACAACTCAAAAGCTTTTGTGGCGTAGAGCAAGTCAATTATTTGGTTATCAAACTACTCTTTGAAAGGTGGAACGAAGAAACAGAAGCCATAGAAAGTCCATTTTTTGATTATAAAGCGGCTGATGTAAAGGAAGCTATGACTCAACTCATGAATACGCTTTCAAGGCATATTAGTGTCAGAAGAACTTTTTATGAACCATTAGTTATAGAGGCTACTGCGGATACAATTAAGCTCCTCCTCGCACCCTATATTTATTACGAGCAAGAATTACAAAAATTCGGCACAAGGGCACATATAGAAAAGGATATAAACCCCGCTTTTAAGTATGTACGCATACACCGTAAACTCCTCGACCGCATCATAGAAAGAATGAGCAGGCAGGCAGAAGCGGGATATATACAAATTAGCACAGCCATAGATATTGCCGCTGCTGCTATAGAGGAAAATGTAGAATACGATGACCCCAAAACTATTCTAAGGCAGCTAAACGAAGTTGCACCACTAAGAGTGCAAGGGCTTGTTACATTCTCCGACGAAAGCCAAAATGCACCACCACCCCGAAAACCCAAACTCCCAGCAGAGACAGAACCCCAAATCCCTGCCGAGAAAAACTTGCAACAACGATATAAGCAAGAACAATACGAACAAGAAAACGATACAAAAAAAGAAGTTGAAAATACAACCTCGAAAGTAGAACCCGACTGGGAACCACAACTCCCCGATGCAATACAGTCTGAAAGTGCAGATAAACAAACGCAAACTACTGAGGAATATACAAACTTTCAAGATAATAATACGCTTCAATATCAAGAAGACGAAGAAGAGCAAGAAGTTGCATATAATCCTTTTCAAGACCGAAAAGAAGAAGAAGCTACAAAAGAACACTTTGCTCAAAATACTTGGAAAGACACTGCTAACGACTTAGAAGAGCAGCCTATTACACCTCTTTTTAAAGAAGAGCCAAGCTTTGAAGCAAGAGAAAGCCTCAAAGTATTGATACCAATGGATAAAAAATTCCTTTTTATAGATGAGCTTTTTGGCGGTGATGCTGATGAATTTAATGATGCAATTCGCAAAATTGATGAAGCACCAAGCTATAATGATGCCTTAGCCGTCGTAAAAAGAGACTATCTAAGACGATATAACTGGAACTTCGGAGACGAAATATTTAAAGAATTTTGTTCCGTACTCGAATCTAAATACGAATAAAATGCAAAAAATAATCACAAACTTAGGTTTTAAAGTGATACTTATTGTAGGTATAGCTTGCTGCTTCGTGGGATTTACACACGAAGCAGAAGCACAATTTGGATTAGTAAAAACTAAAAAACAGAAAAAACAACAAAACGAACAAGATTCGCTCACACAAGAAGGCGTAGCAGAAGAGAGTTACTTCGATGATGAAACAGAAGAAGAACCACCACCACCACCCAAAACTAAAGAGCAACGCCGAGACTCTGTAGATATGGTATGGGATAGCCTCGGACTCGAAAAACCAAAAATACTACCCTCTACTATGCGCGAAGAGTTTGCTAAACTCAAAGGACAGCCCATAGATAGTAGTTCAGTAGCTGCCTTAGAGGCTAGAAACGCCGAGCTTACAGAGCAAATAAGGCACTTGGATAACCTATACCTCTATCATATTGCATATTTTGCAGAACAAGAAAGTATCGACGAAATTGGAAATCAAATCAAAGAAGTCAGGGGCGCAAGAGCACTTATAAGATACCGACTTGAAGACGTAAGAGCGGAAGTATCTAAAAAACTAAGAGAAAAAGTCAAAGAATTATCTAAAGCTAATATCGCTGATATTTACGACGTAGAAACAAACACTTATACAAACCCCACGCTCATCAATGAGCTAAGACAGAGCCTACTCGACGGCGCTGTACCACCTGATATAGATACACACGCCATAGGACTTGTCGTACCAGAGTGTGATAAATTTGGTATAAATCCTAAAACGCCCGCCAAAGGGCACAGAATGTCCATAGGGCAAAAACACAACCTTTTGATTGTCAAAATTGAAAATGAGGGTACAAAGCTCATACTTTGGGATAAGCACAACCTTAAACTTGTCAATATTCAATAGCAAAATTTTGAAAACCAAAGATAAAAAAATACTAACACTAATTTTTTACTAAAAACACAAGAAAAATAAGCAATACTCAATGGATTTATCTTATGAGCTTATAAAAGAAGAGTGCACTGACAACTACCATGTACAAACCTTTTTTTCAGAAAAATATCAGGTAGGTATTTTTGTATTGCAAGGAAAAATTCAAGATTTTGAGTTTTATAAAAAAATATGGCAAGAACTACTCAATTTTTTTGAGCAAAAAAAGGCATACAAACTTATCATAGATACAACAAAACTTATACATAGCCCTGCGAAAGGTAGAGCTTGGTTTGTAGCTTTTTATGCAAAACAAGTGTATCAAACACTCGGAACGCCCGAAGTTGTTTTAGTAAAATCGCAAAATAAAATGCAAGCCATTATTACAAATGCAGCTGTAAAAGGTGTGCAAGCATTAGGCATTAATGTCAAAATTCATATAAAAAAAACAAGAAACGAGGCTGAAAAACTGTTTTTGTATTAGCAATTAGACCACTATACATTTTTACATAGCCTGGGGTTGGCAATCTTACACTATAGAAAAATAACCTTAGAAACGACATTTCTTAAAGAAACTTTTTTTTAGCAAAACAATACTTTATTAAACAAGGTTGTTGTTCAAACGCTTGATAATCAATAATAATGGAACTAATAGTCTTGACCGAATTGTTAGTTTTGATAACCAATAAAAAAATCCAATAACAACAAACTAAATAAACACACTACTTGTATGACTACTACAACGACAATCGTATATAAAATCGTGCAGGAGCAGACCGAGCGCGAGGCTACTTATCGCATCTCAAAAGCAGAAGGGATAGAAGACTTATGGTTATTAGAACTCATAGGCAAAATGGAGTTTGAGTTTTATAAAAAAATGTGGATACACATGCTCGAGATTTCTAAAAAAGAAAACAGCAGAAATCTAATCATAGACACAAGCCTACTCACCTACAGCGCACCTAAGGCAAGAGCCTGGTTCATAACCTCTTATGTAAGCAGAGTGCACAAAGCACTACCTGGACTAAGAGCTGTAGTTGTCAAATCAAGAAGTCGCATTCAAGATATGATGATACAAGTATTGCTCAAATCCGCCCGCTCGCTCAATCTAAGCATCGAACTATATACAGTAGGTACGCGCGAAGAAGCAGAAGACTTTTTTATACAAAATCCCACAAGCGACAGGGAATAAGTAATGACTTAAACACTACTAATAATCAAGCATTTACACTTTTTTATAATTTATACTATCCTAATGCCTCATAAAAATGCAATACCAAACAATTCAATTCCGAGAAGAGGGGGCGGCTACTTATCGAGTCTCAAAATCTACGGAACATGATATTTGCCTTTTGGAGCTAATAGGCAAAATGGAGTTTGAATTTTATAAAAATATGTGGCTACAATTTCTAAATTTAGCCGTTGCGCATAAAGTCAAAAAACTCATTATTGATACAAGTCAGTTGCGCTATAGCTCTTCTAAGGGTAGGGCATGGCTTATTACTTCCTATGTCAGAAAGGCAAATAAAGCATTACCAGATATTACTATTATTGTGGTACAGCCCAAAAACAAAATACAAAGGCTTATGATACAAGTTATCTTCAAATCTATAAGTTCGCTTAGCCTAACAAGCTCTCTTTATGGGTATGAAAGCAGGCAAGAAGCTGAATTATTTTTTTCTAAGCCTACAAAATAAAAAAATAAACCTTTGATTTTCAGTTTATAAAACGAAAATCTTCTTTTTTTACTTAATTTTTTTGGCAATAAGTTTGGCAATTTCAAAAAAAGCCTATACCTTTGTAACACAATAAAGGAAAGTAGCCCTTTCCAAACCCTAATGAAGGGTGCAATTCGTAATTTACGCAGTAGCATAAGCTACTGTCTTAAAACAACTACTATCGCCGTGTTTGCTGTCCCCACCAAACACAAACTGCGTAGTTTTGAAATGCACTCCTAATGAATGATACCAATGGTGATGTAGCTCAGTTGGTAGAGCATCGGACTGAAAATCCGTGTGTCGGCAGTTCGAATCTGCCCATCACCACAAATACAACATCAAAAATTGTATTGCTTTAAAACTTACAACCTAATTATCAAAACCCTATTGCGGTGATGTAGCTCAGTTGGTAGAGCATCGGACTGAAAATCCGTGTGTCGGCAGTTCGAATCTGCCCATCACCACAAAGCAAAACTCCATATTTGTAAACCCTACAAGTATTGGAGTTTTTTTATTCTCCGTTATTAAAAAAAACAGAAATAACATTTCTTAGAGAAATGTTATTTCTGTTTTTTTATGTATATTAGAAACTTTCAAATCAAATGCAAACACTAAAAAACAAGGAATATGTCAGCATTATCCGTAGGAACAAAAGGGCGCAGTGTGATGCGCCTACAAAAAATGCTCAATGAACTGGGCTATACATTGCCCACTGATGGCGTTTTTACTGATGCGCTCAAAGAAGCCGTCATAGATTTTCAAACCAATAAGGAAATTACTGCCGATGGTATTGTCGATAGGCAAACAAAAGTTACACTCAAGCGCATGAGAAGGCGCATGCGACGTGCAAACAGAAGAGGCAGCCCCCTTCCTTATCAAATTCAGCCCAATCATAATGGAGAAGACATCGAAGAGCCTGATTTAATCCCCGAAGCCGAAGACGAAGATTTTGACGAGGGCTTAAATACACAAGAGGAAAGCATAAGCGAAGAGGAAACTAAAGCCGTCGAAGCAAAAGAATTTAACTCACTTAAAGAAGCACAAACACACTATCAGCAACTACAGCGCAATGGCGCAAGTGCAGCAGCTTTAGGTGCTTTCCGCAAAAGAGCAATTTTAGCCGTGTATGGCAACTCCCCTTCCGTATCCGAAATTAACGAACTCAAACATCTTGTCTATAGCCAATCTTGGCTCAAACCCGAGGGAGAAGATTTATACCTTTTTTATATCACGGATAGCCCTAATTATTTCAAAAGTGGCGTTACGCGCAAAGGTGTTTATTTTGGCTACACAGCCACACGGCGCAATAGCGATACATTTGATTTGAAAATATTTAGGGTTTTTAATAACCAATCCAACCTGCGTATGAGTACGCAAATTAAAGCTGAAATTGTGAATGGTGTAGCAGAAGTTGCAATTTATCGAGGGCAGCGTGAGAGTTATAAATGGATTATCTCAAAGACCGAAGTGCTTCACGTCAAACTCGAAAAAGGTAAATCTGAGGCCAGTGCACAAGCCTCCGCAGCCTTACAAGCCCAAGCAGACAATAGCCATGGTATTCACAATCACAAATCAATAGAAGAAGATAAATTTACACTTAAAAATGCTATCAAAACCGCCCTCAAAATTTTTATTGCCGAGTATGGACATTTAATGAGTTAGCTAAAACACAAAACTTGCTATCTGCTTTTTGAGATGCTGCCGCTCTTCGTAATACATATTATCTTCATAATCTATCAGCAACAGGCTCGATGAGCAAGTTCCATAATCAGGGCTTACAATGCACATAGAGGAGAGCATTTTCTCTTTCTCTAAAGGTAAGCCTGTTTGTTGCACCTGCTTATCTTCTGGCTGGCTTCTATCTTTGAAAAGTTTAAATAGCTCGTTTTTATCAAAATAAGGGTTTTGAGTAATAGCCTCAAGCCCTTGTTTAGCTTTCCGAACTTTGTACCAGTCGCTATCGAGTAAGTGATTGCTCAAGCCATACAAACCAGGCTGTAGGTTTTGTATTTGATTTTGATAATTCGAAAAATAATACAACTCATCTGCTTCTAATAGCAACAAATTAAATCCGTTATAAGCCTCTGCCTTTGTTGCTATTTGCGATAAATAAGCAGTTGCACGCTCTGATGTCCGAAAATAATCTAATACAAGATGCCCTCTTGAAGGGGCATTTTCTTTGATATTTTCTAAATCGCGGTAGTTCGTAAGTGCAGCAAATTTTCCTTTTTTGCTCACGCCCATCCAAGTTCCTCCCGCTTCTAAATCCTTTCCAGCAAGCAAATCAGGTGGAGATGCCCAAAAGTGCGCGGGTTGCGTCGGGCGATTATAAAACTCATCGCGATTGGCTATTAAAATCAATTTGTACTGAGTGTGTTTTTTCCATTGAAAAGCAATTAAGCACATCTTTTTTGTGTTTTAAATTGTAAATAATTTTGGTTGTTTGACAGTTTTGGCGCGCTCACAATAGTCCTAAACCGCCCCTTAGTACTCCGCTCCTAATTTTAGGAGGAGATTAAGGGGTGGTTGAAAAATACCTTACAAAAGCACACAAGTAAATGTACACCTGTAGCTATCGTAAAAGCTAATTTCATTGCGTTTTAAGAAATATTTTTAAACAGCCTCGTAGCTTACTCCCTCTTGAGCACACACTTAACTTGCCTTTTTTTGATTAAAACTAAGCCAAACAACAGCTATAACAATGGCTAATAAGCACCATAAAGCTGCCTGCCATTCTGCAAAAAGTGCGTAACCCAACCCAAAAAGAAAGGCATAACCAAGCACAATTCCGAGCAACCAATTGCCGAGCAATAATGGCATTTTTGAAGTTTGCTTTGGCAAATTCAATGCTTTACGCACGGGCTGCCATGCCCCTTCGGGTTTGATTTTGAGGTAGAAATGCTCAAGCGTTTGCGCATCTGTAGGTGGTGTGAGGAAAGTTGCCGCTATCCAAGCCACACTCGAGACACTCAATGTAAAAAATAACGAATAAGGAAAATCTAAATGCAGAAATTGCTTTGCTACTACGTAGCCCAAAATAGGCGCAAGCGTAGCCACAATCTCACTCCAAGCATTGATACGCCACCAATACCAACGCAAAATAAGTACTGCCCCTAATCCTACGCTGCATTCTATCAAAAACTCGAAAGCTTGCGTGAGCGAATCTATTTGTGAGGTTACGAAAAGCGAAATAAGCATAAGCAAAAGCACTGCCATGCGAGAGGCAAGTACCAAATGCTTACTCGAGGCTTTGGGGCGCACAAAACGCTGATAAAAATCATTGATTATATAGCTCGAGCCCCAGTTGAGCTGGGTCGAAACCGTGCTCATATACGCTGCAAAAAAAGCAACGAGTAACAAGCCTTTAAGCCCCGTAGGCAAAAAATCGCGCATCGCAAATACATATCCAAAGCGAGGGTTTTGTTTGTATTGCAATGCCTTTTTCACCTCCGTATTTTCACTTCCGTGAATGTCCTGATAGAGCGACCAGAGTTGTTGTTGCTGCGCTTGCGATTTCTTTGTGATAGCAGCGGCAAAGTGTACACTATCTTTAGCAAAATCTTGACTCTTTATAGCCGTTTTTTGTACCCATTGCGCTACTGCTTCCCGGTAAGGCGATTTGTTGAGGGCTGTATCGAAGTCATAAAGCGTGATTGCAGCTAAAGCAACTACAATCCAAATCCAAGGTCTGAGCCCGTAGTGCGCAATTTGGAAAAGCAGCGTAGCTTTTATGGCGTGGTTCTCATCTTTTGTGGACATCATGCGCTGTGCGATATAACCGCCACCGCCCGGCTCTGCCCCTGGATACCAACTTGCCCACCATTGCAAAGCTACAAAAGCCACAAAGGAAGCCAAGCTAATGGTGAGTATTTCGCCTGCGCCCGTCAGAGGATTTATAGCATTTTCAATTTGCGGGAAAAAGTTTAGTTTATCCGCGGGGAGTTGGGCTTGCAAACCGCTCACACCACCGATAATATCGGCATCGAGCACTAAATAAGCCAGCGCAGCGCAACCGCTCATAGCAATAATAAACTGCAAAAAATCCGTAACAGCTACGCCTTTCAAGCCTGAAAGACCTGAATACACCACTACAAAAAGCATGGCTAAGGCAGTATAAAGAAAAGATTCGGTAGGCGTGAGTTCGAAAAAGGCTTCCAAAATTGTAGCTAAAGCCAGATTTACCCAAGCAATAATAATGGCATTAAAAAATACGCCCAAATAAATGGCTCTAAAGCCACGCAAAATCGCCGCCGGTTTGCCTGCATAGCGCAATTCTATGAGTTCGATATCAGTTACTACGCCTGAGCGTCGCCAAAGTTTGGCAAAAAGAAAGGCGGCGAGCATACCACCGATAAGTCCATTCCACCAAAGCCAATTACCACTAATGCCATATTGAGCGACAAGCTCAGTAATGAGCAAAGGCGTATCAGCTGCAAAAGTTGTCGCTACCATAGAAGTACCAGCAAGCCACCAAGTGAGCTTGCGCCCCCCTAAAAAAAATGATTCTACATCTTTACCCGCTTCTTTGCGGTAGTGGAGTCCTAAGTATAAAATGATGACTAAAAAAATGGCAATAACCCACCAGTCAAGTGTATCTAAATACATAATGTATTTTTTTGATGTTGAATATTCGGGCACCCAAGCTTAAAATAATAAAAACGCTGAAATAAGTAATAACATTTCTTGGAGAAATGTTATTACTATAATTTGCTAATTATCAAGAACTCACAGTTTTCGAAAAACTTTGAGTTCTGAAATAATTTAAGCCAATTGACTAACTTGACGTCCCCCCACTCCTTTCGGGCAGCAAAGTCAATGTATAGAAGTATGTTAAATTACGTCATTTGTTTTGATAAATCAAATTTATAGTTTTCAAAATTATCTTTTTTGATGTAAGTAGGTATTCCAATTTTTATTTTTACAGCAAAAAAGAAGTAGGTATATCCTATCTCGCCCAGCTTGGAATCCTGACACTATGGCTATATACAAAGGCTAAGGGGGCTATAGCTAACTCTTTTTGTTGTGCCATTTCTAAGTCTGCTTGCCTTATATTTTGGGCTGTAGCCTATGAACTATCAAGTGAACTTAGTGAATGAAGTGGCCTACAAATAATATTTTTTTGAGAAATATTATTTCTATTATTTACAAAGCATCGAGAGCTAAGAGTTTTCGAAAAAGTGGGTTAGTTCTGAAACTACCTAAGTTGATTTAGCAATCTGAAGTACGCCCGTGTGTATCAACTCCTATCCAAGTCAAAAAAACAGGTCTGGATTTTATATATCTATATAGATGTACCATAATGATATTTTTGCGATTTTTATTTTTTCAAAAATCGTAAAATAAGCCAACCAATAGGAGTGACAAAACGTATAAATGGCATACAAGGGCGTTGCTTGTTGCTCGCACAGAAAGCGCATCAGATAATGTCCGCATTGTATGAATATCGATAATAATAAACACTTCAAAATGGTATTTTTTTTTTGTATGTGTTGATTTATTCTGTAGTTTTTTGTTTTAGTATTTGTTTTTTCAACCTTGTCAAAATTTCAAACTTTGCTAAAGTTGGGATTTACAAACAAAAAAACAAAAAATATTTTCGCATGTGCATAAAAATGCACTACTTTTGTTGTAATCCAATTAGAGGTTTTGAATAACCTGTATTATTAGTTTTTAATCCTATTCCCTACAGACAATGAAAAGAATTGCTATTATTTGTATAAGACAATGCCTATCTGCTAGTTTGATTTTGATGGCTTTGGCTTTTATTTTTTCAGATGCTTCCGCCCAATTAGATTTGGAGGCACCGCGTATAGATGACTTAGATGAGGCTGGTAAAAAAGAGTGGATAGCAAAAAAGAAATCTGATTTTAAGGCTGTTTTTGGGCAAAGTGTTGATGATTGGAATCCCATTCAAATGGAGTTTTATGTAGAAACTCGTTTGGCAGGGCTTTCTGATGCCGAAAAAAAGGCAATGATGGAAAAAAGTGAGGATGAGTGGTCTGCCTCTTACGGTACACCTATGGAAAATTGGGACGTATGCGATATGCTATTTTATGCAGCCATACAAAACTTAAAAGTGGATTGATGCGCATCTGATTTCTCCTATAACATTGTAAATTGCGACCTGATTAAACACTTAATTGATTACCCATAAGTTGAGACTACTGCTATACTTACCCAGTATTGATCATAGTCAAAATATGGATAAATAAATATGCCGAAAAACTGTCTAATGGTGATACGTTTTTCGGATTATTTCCATAGATTTTATCAAAATAACATTTCTGACAGAAATATTATTTTGATAAAATCAAGCAATGTGTATGAGAGTTTGAAGAGATGCAAAAACGTAGAGTAATGCGTATGAAAAAGTCGATATAGAGGATACCTTCTATATCGACTTTTTTGTTAAAAAAATCTTATTATTAGGGCTTTTAACAAAATTTTATTATGTTTGTATATGCTGTTTGAACAGAGTTGTTGTTAATTCTGTTTAAGTAGTAAGCAAGTGTTTTTGTACTTAAACTTTGCTTTTAGCTTTTATCAATACAATAATTATGAACAACATGACAAAATGTTTCTACTTAGGTGTTTGCCTTTTGGCAACCCTATGCTTAGCCTTTTCAATACAAGAAGTGCAAGCTCAACACAAAAAATATGCAAAGCATGCCTCTACTAGCGTAAGTGTAGAGGACGATATGGATTTTAGCGAAGTTATACGCAATGGAGACTGCCTTCCTGGCAAACTTATTCTCAAGCTCAAGCCTGAGTTTAAAGATGCAGATGTGTTTAATACCGCGCAATGGATGCAAGCTGCGGGTAAGTATCAAACCCAAGTACCCTCGCATTACTTCAATCTTACAAATTTTAATAAAAGAGCACAAAAAGTTAAACCCTCCGTGGACTTATCGCTCATGTATGGAGTTGATATAGATACCAATGTAGATATGCAAATGGTCATCAATAATTTGATGGCAACAGGTATGTTTGAATATGTCCAGCCCTCTATTATTTATAAACTAGCTTCTTACGTTCCTGATGATGATAGGTTGCGCAATCAGTACTATTTAGAAACCATTAAGGCTTTTGATGCCTGGGGCATTACTAAGGGCGATACATCTATTATCATAGGTATAGTAGATAGTGGTCACGATTTTAACCACCCTGATTTTGAGGGTCAGTTTGCTTATAACTATAACGACCCTATCAACGGCATCGATGACGACGGCGATGGGTATGTAGATAATTTCATGGGTTGGGATTTTGCGGGTCCAGATGGCAGAAGCCAAAACAACGACCCACAGCTGCCCACACCTGGCATAGACCATGGTATTGGCGTGGGCGGTTGCTCGTCGGCTACACCAGATAACGGTATAGGCATTGCAGGCGTAGGCTTCAATTGTAAAATACTTTCTACTAAGCACTCACCTGATAACCAGCCTAATGCTCGCGCAGTCATAGACACCTACTCGGGTGTGCTTTACGTAGCGGAAATGGGTGCACAAGTTATCAATGGTTCTTGGGGCGGCTACCGTTTCGACCCTGCGATGCAAAATATTGCTAATTATGTAACTAATGATTTAGGTGCGCTTTTTATTGCAGCAGCAGGTAACGAAGCCACTAACGCACTTTCTTATCCAGCGGCTTTGCGTGGCGTTATGGGCGTAGGTGCCACTACACGCAATGATGTCGTATCTGGCTTTTCTAATTACGGCTCTTACGTAGATATTATGGCACCTGGTAGCGCTATTTATACGCTCGAGCATAGTGCTGGTAATATGTACGGATCTACTCAAGGTACTTCTTTTGCATCGCCTATCGTAGCGGGCGCTGCGGGCTTAGTGCGTAGCCGCTTTCCAGAGCTCCACCCACTCAAAGTGTTGGAGCAGCTCAAAGCAACGGCTGATAATATTACAGACCTCAATCCTAATTTTAGAGGACAAATTGGTGGTGGACGTTTAAACGCCTTCCGTGCAGTAAGCGAAACACCGCCTTCTATTTACTTGATAGATAGAACCTTTATTGTAGGCGATAAAATCAATACTGTATTTACAGGCGATGTTGTCGAGATGGAAGTTACGCTTGAAAACCGTTTGTGGCGTTCAGATGCGAACTTAGTAGCTAAAATTTCTACGCGCGATGCGGGTATTGAATTTCAAAATGCACAAATTTCAGTAGGCGTTTTAGACGAAGATGCAAGGGTTACACCTTCAGAGCGTTTTCGTTTCAAAATTTCAGATAGCTTTTCTGGTCGCAATCGTTCTATTACCTTGCGCCTCGACTTTGAGCAAGAAGGCTATAACGGACAGACTTTTGTAACGCTTATTGTAAATCCAGACTTTACAATTATAGATGAAAATCAAATCACAACTTCTATAGATAACGCAGGCACTATTGGTGTTCACGCACAAGGTACGCAGGGTGTAGGTTTGATTTTTAATGGTCAGAATATTCTATCAGGTATAGGGCTTATGGCAGGCAATAGTGCTGATAAAGTTATCAGTGCAGCCCCAGGAGAAAACAACGAGTTTCGTCAAGATTTTCGCTCCGTGCGTGCTATGCGTGATATTACAAACGATGGCGTTCCGTACCGCATTTTAGAAGCTACATTTACAGATGTAGATGCTGGTAATCGCCGTAACAACGTCGAGATAAGACAGCGTATTATTACGAGAATGTCGCAATCTAATGACCAGTTTATTATCGTAGAATATGAGTTTTGGAATCGTGGCAGTGGCTCACTTTCCAATTTTCATGCGGGGCTTTTAGCCGATTGGGATATTCCACAGTTTGATGAAAATCGCTTAGGCTGGGACGCTGTGCGCAAGCTCGGCTATGCCTATACTGATAGCGAAGATACTTATGCAGGTTTGCGTTTGCTGGGCAATAACAACGCCTTACATACAGCCTTTGCTTTTGATGCTTCATTCTCTGGCACTCCATTTGGTTTGAGTAATGGTTTTACGGATAGTGAAAAATTTGATGCCCTTATCGGACGTTTTAATAACGAAACAATGGCTGTAGATGGTAATCCTACAGATGTAGCTCACGTTTTGGCAGAGCGCATTCCGCTTACACGCAACGAGCGCAAAACAGTTACTTTTGCCATTGTTGTAGGCAACTCACTTAGGGATTTACAAAATGCCGCTGATGAAGCCTTAAATGCTTACGAAATTTATAGTGGTGAAGAAATTAATGCTACAATACAAGAGCGAGAGCTTGCAGCAGCCGTGAATGTATTCCCTAATCCGCATACAGGTAATTTTTCTTTACGTGTACCACAAGAGTTTAGCCGCACAGAAACTCAGGTTTCTGTTGTCAATAGCTTAGGGCAAATTGTATGGAGCAGAGCCGCAAATCCTAATGCTTGGAATAACGAGCAAATGCAGATAGAGCTTCATGCCATACCCAATGGTCTTTATTTTATTAGGCTACAAAACAGCGAGTTTGTTGTGAACAAGCCTATGATTAAAGAGTAATTTTTTTTAGCTTTGACAAAGTTTAAAATAACTTTGTCAAAGCTTGACTATCAATACGTATAAATACCGCTTTTTTGTTTTCAAACAATAAGCATTGATTTTACGTTAAGGCTATATAAGCAGAGTTTTCTTATTTTTCTTGACAAAATTAAATAATATGCTTTTATTTGCATAGCTTATCATTTGAAATGTCAAAATCACACATCTAAAACACTTTTTTCTAATGAGAGGGAGTTTTTCCATTATGGCAGCACTTTTAGGTGGTGCACTCGCTGGTACATTTTTTGGAATTCTTTTTGCGCCCGATAAGGGACAAAATACTCGAGACCGTCTTAATTATCAACTATACAAAACTCGCGACCGCCTCAAAGAAATCATTGATGAGCTGGTCGAAACTAAGGAGTTGCCCGTTAGTTCTGCCCAAGAAGAGGGGCAGCGGCTTATCTCTGATGTACAATCTAAAACAGAGCATTTGCTCAGCGATTTAGAAGGAATGATTGCAGAATTGCAAAACAAAAAGAAATCTTAATTTTTTATTCCCATTGTAAACCTAAAAATTTTAAACGATATGAATAAATACGTAAAAATCATGGCTGCTTTCGCTTGTGCAACAATTTTTGTAGCTTGCGACTCGGGGTCCGAAAGCAATGAAAAAAAAGAAGTAGAAGTCAATGCTGCTGAGGGATTAAGTACCGAAAATCCCGTAGAAGCTGTTTCGCAGCCAGCCACAGAAGCTGAATCTGCTAACTCAAATACTCCTGCTCTAGCTATTATGGAAATAGAAGAAAAAGAATTTGAATTTGGCAAAATCAAAGAAGGTGAAAGTGTAAGCCATGTATTCAAATTTACAAACACGGGCGAAGCACCACTTACCATTACCAATACGCATACTACTTGTGGCTGTACTGTACCTGCCTATTCTAAAGATCCAGTAATGCCGGGTGAGCAGGGTGAAGTCAGTGTCAAATTTGATAGCAAAGGTAAAGTCGGTACGCAACGCAAAACCGTAACAGTTAATGCGAATATAGAAGGCGGCTCACAAACTTTTGTGCTTAAAGGAGAAGTGGTAAAAGACGAGCTATCTAAAGGTCCTTATCGTCAATAGGCGAAAAGAACAAAGACTATAAATAAACAAATTTAATTTCAAAACAATAGATTCAATTTTTATGAACTATCTCATTCTTTTACAAGCAGATGGCGGAGGTTTTGACCCTATGACTATTATTCTGTTTGGTGGCATGTTCTTAGTGCTCTATTTCTTTATGATTCGTCCGCAACAAAAAAAGCAAAAAGAACAACAAAAATTTATTGAAGCCTTACGCAAAGGCGATAGAGTCGTAACCGTAGGTGGCGTACACGGAGAAATCATAGACCTCAAAGAAGATGTCATTACTCTTGAAGTAGATAGGGGAGTGCGCATCAAAGTCAATCGCAATTTTGTGTCTTATGAGTTCTCCTCTCCAGACCCTAAGGCAAAAGACAAAAAAGAAGATAAGCAAGTTGAGGCTTAAGTAATACATTGAAACAAAAGACCTTAATAGCTGCACAAAGTCTATTAAGGTCTTTTTGCATGATTGATTCCCATTCATCAAAGATTTATCTTCTCTAATTGCTATGCGTAAAATCTTAAAAATTCTGTTGCAAAATCTACTTTCTTTGCTTGCCAATATTAGAAAGTGGGATTGGAGTATTATTTTGCTTTGTATTTTTATATCCAGTATTGTGTGGATATTCAACGCATTAAATAGTGATGGTTATAATACTAAAATACGCTATCCACTACAAATACTGATGCAAGACTCTCAAGTTGTAGCCTTAGACCCTCCACCAGCCTACATTTCTGTAAGCGTATCAGGAACGGGCTGGAGTCTTTTACAAAAAACTTTTGGCATCGGAATCAAACCACTTGCTCTTACTTTAAAAAATCCTATCGAAACTAAAGTAATGCCAACCCGTGCGCTTCGCGAAGATATAGCTATGGGATTGCGTGATGTGCGCTTAAATGGGTTTTTAGAAGATTCGCTTTATTTTAACTACGATAGCCTTATCTATAAAAAAGTCCAAGTAGTCGTAGATACCAACCTTATAGACTTAGAAAAAGACTACCGACGCATATCAGCAGTTCAAAAAAATGTGGATTCAGTTACTTTTTACGGACCCTCTACTTATATCCAAAAATTGAACGACACACTGCCACTACAAATAAGCAAAGAGCGTATAAAGCAAGATTTTAATCAAAAAATTAAAGTCAGTTTTGATGACGCAAATGGGTTTATAAGCGTAAACCCTAATCAAATCAATGTATCTTTTCAAGTCGCTCTTTATACAAAGCGCACACAGCGCATATTCATAGAACAGATAAACTTTCCAAGCGATTCAATGGCTTATATTGATGAGCAAAAAGTTATTTTAGACTATTATATCCAAGAAAGCCATAAAGAAGAGTTGCTGGCAAATACAGGCATAAAGGCTATTATCAATTTTGATTTGATGAATAGCTCCGACTCTATGGTCGTACCGCTCATAACTAATATTCCCCCTTACATTAAAGATTATCAAGTATTGCCACCTATGCTAAAAATCAAATTTAAAGAAAAACCGCCAAGTAGAAGGTCTCGAAGACAATAGTAGCAAGGTGCTGGCGAAGCAAAACGCTTAGTTTTTGTTATACTTGCGAATAGCTTTTTGAGCGCGCGCCACTTTGAACTTTACTCTTTCATTGGATTCACGCTCAATAGGACTGCTTTGATTGAGTTTGAGCAAACCTTCAAAAAGTTCGGTATCTACTGCTGTGAGTATCGCTTCTAAATTTTCAACCCGCTCTTTGAGTTCCCGATTGTCTTCTCTGAGTGCCATAATTTCAGCTTCTTTTAGCTTACGCTCCTGCTTGCTACCCACTAACATGGAAAAAATCCTTCTAGAAAACCAAGCCATAAACAAAAGAGAACCCACAAAAGCTGTAAAAATCAATATCATTTCCAAAGGACCGAGTATATTCATGACAAAATTTGGGGTTGTATGCTAAATATAAAACTAAGAGTTCTATAAAAACTGCTTAGCTCTACTTTTTATTTTCAAGATATTAAACGCCTTACAACTTGTAAAAGTTTTATATAAAGGCACATACTACTAAACATTCGCTAGCCAGAAATAATATTGCTCAAAGAAATGTTGTTTCCGGCAACTTGACGTACACATTGTCATATTCCTATCAAAGACCTTTTTTAGATTGTCGTGTAAGGAAATTCTAAGGGGTCTGGATATGCAAATTGATAATCAAGTTGTTTGATAAGTTTGTCAGCACTGACTATTTTATAAGGCGTTTGACCACTCATATCAAATGTAGGTGCTTCAAAACCAAATTTTTTGGCATTAGATAGATAAATTTCACGTCTTTTAGGATGAGAGGGGGCGACTACATTATAGATTTCATTCCATCTATCCTGCTCCAGCACGCTAAGTATAATGCCCGCCACGTCGTCATAGTGAATAAAATTTACTGGAATATGCCCCGTAGTAAGATTAGTTTTTCCAGCAAAATACTTACCAGGAATACGGCTATCTCCCATAAGCCCGCCACAACGCAATATCGTAGTGGACAAATGACTCTCAAAAAGTACATTTTCAGCTTCTAAAATAATATGATTTTCAGCATCTTCTATCTTAACCACATCAGACTCCCTTACAATACCATTCGTGTTAGGATAGACGGAGGTCGAGCTAATCATAATAACCTTAGGTGCGGGACGATAATTTTTGAGTAAATAAGTCCTTAAATAAGCCATCTGCTCTACATAAGCACGCTTCTGTTCTATGTCTTCAGCCCTTCGGGTCTGTGGAGGAATAGCAATAATGATATAATCAGTATTAAAAAAGCTCAAATCAGCATCTTGCGGTTCAAATGGGGGGGTTACACCCAATAGGTAAGGCGTAGCACCGATTTTGCGCAAAGTATCTAACTTTGTGGGTGTAGTTGTGCTTGCTTTTACTTGATAACCAGCCTTTTGCAAAAAAGGTAGAATACGAGTGCCGAGCCAGCCACAGCCCAAAATAGAAATAGAAGGAGAAGAAGACATATTATTTTTAGTGTGTGCTTATGATATGAAAAGTTTGGTAAGGTACTTTTTAGAACAAAAAGCTAATCGTTTTGAACAATATAAAGAGCAAATACGAAAAAATTAAAATAGGAATTATCATACGATGTAAAAAATTATAGCATAAAATAATTAAATGTGCAAATATTAGGTGTAACGGGTGCAATTCATACTTTACGCAGGAGCATAAGCTACTGTCTTAAAATAACTACTCTCGCCGCCGTGTTTGGTGTCCTGACCAAACACAAACCACGTAGTTTTGAATTGCACCCAATGTAACCATACTTTCTATACATTTTTTTTCGTGTAGTTTTGCAAACCTCATGTTAAAAAAAAGGCTTAAAAACAACATGGCTTAAAGCCATATAAATTCTGGCTTGTATAGAAATATGAAGCGTAGCAGTATTGTTTTGAGTATTATGAGTTTGAACCTACTAATAGGTGTATGTCAAGTTGTTAAATTGACTTAGCTAATTTCAGAACTAACAGTTTTGCGAAAACTATAAGTTCTTAATAAATTACAAACGGCATAAATCTAATGATAGTTTTAAATTTCTGTAGATTTATTTTCAATTTCGGTAATAAAACCTTCAAAATGTGTGAGTTGCCCTGCTTCATTATAAAGCGGTTTTACAAACTCCCTGACCTTCTTTACAGATTTATCCTTAGCGACAATACGATAAAAAATTTCTTGCCCTACATTGGGCTGCGCCGCTGCGATAAGTCGCTCGCGATCTTTGCGATAAGATGTTTTACGCTCCGCTTCGTGAACAATCTCATGCCAGCTAAGCTTACCGCTTTGAAAAACCTCTGGTTTGTATCCACTAAGACTTTCAACCCCCTGTGTTACAAGCTCAACCGAACCTTTCTCATCATTGCGCACCTTAAAGACCACACCTTTAAGACTAAGCAATAAGTTTTCTAAGGTGCGATAGGCAGATTCAACCTCCTTTTCTTTTTCTACAAACTGCTCACTAAGTTTTTCTTGCTGTGCTAAAGTTTCTTTGAGCATTTTGGATTCCTCACGTAGCTTCGTAACATCAGTACAAAGGCATCGAATAAATTCCATCTCACCTACTTCATTGCGCATAGGAACATAAAGGGCATAAAGCCAAATAATTTCTCCATTTTTCTTGACTCGTTTAGCATCTCGTGCCAAAAAAACACCTTTATGAAGATTTGCCCAAAGGTCTGTAAATGCACTCTGACTGCGACTATCCTCAGGCACATAAAAACTATGAGGCTTACCCACAGCCTCCTCGGGGGCATAGCCCGTAGCCTCCGAAAACTGCTGATTGATATAACGCACAGTACCATTGCTATTTAAATCTATGATAATCAATGATTTATCTAAAACTTGATTAAACTCTTCAAAACTCGCCTGCTTTATTCGGAGTCTTTCTAATAAGTCCTTCATCTCCGCTTGCTGTTTATAAAGCTCACTCACATCATAACTCAAGCTCAAAATACGCTCTATTTTACCTTGTTTGTCGGTAATGGCATGATAACCCGTTCGCAAGTGCAACTCCTCGCCCTGCTTATTTATCCTTATAGTATCACCTTCGTAATGCTTCTTTTTTATCAAATTGCGCTTAAATTCAAGATACTCTTTAGATTTGGCATAACTTACTGACAGAAGTTTTGCGTGCGATGCACCGATAAGTTCGTCCCGACTATAGCCAAAAATTTGTTCAAACTTAGAGTTAAAATCAATAATATAACCATCAATATCAAAAATAACAAGCGCAGCAATGCTATCAATAGCAAGGAGCTGTTGCTCTACCATAAGTTTTGCTGCTTCTGCTTCTTTTTTAGCTTTTTCTACCTCTACAAACTGCCTACTGAGCTCCTCTTGTGTAGTCTGTAACTCTTCCAAATTTTGTCGCATTTCCTCTTCTTGTGCTTGCAAGGCTTCCGTAGAGATTTTGCTTTCTCGCAATAAACTTTCATTGAGCTCGCGTGCACGCACTGTAGAAATTGTCGCTGCTATGCGCTGCCCCACTTCTTGTAAAAAAAATTGCGCCTCTTTATTGATTTCTTTAAATGAAGCTATTTCCAAAACACCAACAACATCGCCCTTATGCTTGAGCGGCAGTAAAAAAATCCCTCTCGGTCTGCCCACACCTAAACCAGAGCTAATATTTGCATAAGAATCAGGTACTTTATCTATATAAATCTGCTCACCAGAAACAAGAACCTCGCCCACTACTCCTTCGCCCGCCCTAACTTGCTCTGGCACTTTGCCCATACAAGCATATTCAGAAGCCAGGCGAAGCAGCGGTTCTTGTCCATTACGATGTTTTTCTGTCAAAAATAAAATGCCTTGTTGTGCTTCTATATAATTTACAGAAAACCGCAAAACAGCATCAGCAAGGTTTTGAAGACGCTCCTCTTCTATCAAAATACGACTTACTTTTGCAATGCCTTCGCTGCGCCACTGATTTTCGTGCTCCTGCCTAATTAAATCTTGCATTTTGCTGCGCAATACAAGAAGCGCATGCCCTATAACATCATTTTCTACAGGTTCATAAGCCACGTCTAACTCTCCTTTGGATAGCGCATCTGCAAAAGAAATATTTGCATCTAAGTGAAGCTGCTCGTCTAAATAAAGCGTAGTTTTGATGTTTTCTAAGGTCTGTTTTTGTAATTTATCTGCATATACAACACAAAGTATAAGCTGTGTAAGCCCCAGCAAGGTACCGAAAATGGCTAAATCTAAGCCAAAATTATTGCTATCTAAAAAGTAAAACCGCACATTTTCATAGCCCCAAATTCCGATAAGCAAGTAACAAATAACATTGTAAGAACCAGCTAAGAAAGCATATACAAATAGCAAACGTCTATTTTCATAAAAAACCAATGCCGTAAGGCTAATAAAAAGCACAAAATGACCATAAAAAGCCCCTTTAAGCTGTATCAAAAACAAAATAGTAAAACCAGCAAGCAAAATACTGATAAAATACCGCCATTGCCAACGCAATAAATAACGCTTGCCCAAATAAAAACTAAGCAACATAGGCAAGGCAGCCCAAAGAAAATCAGGCTTCCAAACCTCCTTAAACAGCGAAATAAACAAACTTAATACAAAGTAAGACCATACGATAACTAAAAATGCGCTATCTACAAGCCTTAGCTTCTCTTCTTTCAACGCCTCTACTTTTTCAAGTGAAGGCATATACTGTTTGAGTGTGGTATATTGCATAGTGTTTGCATCAAATAGGCATATCATTGCCTACGCCTGTGTGTCTGATATGGTAATAAATTGATTTATGATTTGAATTATGTAATTGCATAAATTTAATTTGCATTAAAAGCAATACATCAGTTTTAAAACTAACACAGTTCTACTAAAACGCTTAGTTCTGAAACTACCTAAGGCTATTGACCAACTTTGACGTACGCCGCCAGTTTAGGGTTTGGAGCTTAGCTTTACCTTTGGCATAAAAAACGTAAATTTTATACAAAAAAGCAAATTTTATGCACAATAAAAAGCCAATATTATGATTTATGCAAAAGCAAGTAATAGCCACGCCGTAGTATTTGTTAAATTAGCGTTGAATTTATACCAAATTATTAGGTAAAAATCAAAAAAAATTGCGTTATTTGTAAGTAGCGTTATACTACTATACATTTTTCCATAGGGTGGGGTTTGCAAACCCAACCCTATGGAAAAACGGGCTTAGAAATAACATATCTCAAAGCCATATTATTTCTGGCTAGCGAATGTATAGTAGTATGAAGTAAAGTATAAAAATGCTATTAAGATAAATTTTCACACTTCATAAAAATATTTCTTCATGAAAAAATACGATATTACGGTTATCGGTTCTGGTCCTGGTGGTTATGTGGCAGCGATTCGTGCAGCCCAGCTCGGCTTTAAAGTAGCGATTATAGAAAAATACAACACACTGGGCGGCACTTGTCTCAATGTAGGTTGCATTCCTTCAAAGGCATTATTAGATTCGTCGGAGCATTATCACAATGCAGAGGCGCACTTCAAGACTCACGGCATCGAAATCAAAGATTTAGGTGTTGATTTTACTCAAATGATTGAAAGAAAACGAGGAGTCGTGAAGCAAACCTGCGACGGCATCGAGTTTTTGATGAAAAAAAATAAAATTGATGTCTATCACGGTGTAGGCTCTTTTGAGAGTAAAAACAAAATCTTAGTAACCCCACAAGAAGGAGATACGATAAGCCTCGAAACAGATAAAACGATTATTGCTACGGGCTCAAAACCTACTGTATTTGACTTTTTTCCCTACGATAAAAAGCGGTTCATAACCTCTACTGAAGCACTCGAACTCTCCGAAATTCCAAAAAAACTTATCATTATTGGTGGCGGAATTATAGGATTAGAATTAGGGTCGGTATATGCACGCCTCGGTTCAGAAGTACACGTCATAGAATATTTGGATAGAATCATACCTACCATGGACGGCACTATGAGCAAAGAAATGGAACGTGTATTGAAAAAACAACTCAAAATGAAGTTTCATTTTCAACACAAAGTAGAAGCCGCAGAAGCCGATGGCGACGAAGTGGTAGTACGTGCAAAGGACAAAAAAGGAAATGATGTAGAGTTTAGAGGCGACTACTGCCTACTCTCCGTCGGACGATATGCCTATACTGATGGCTTAGGATTAGATAAAGTCGGTATCGAGACTGACAAGAGAGGCAGGGTAGAAGTTGATGATAACTTAGAAACTAACGTCAAAGGTATTTATGCCATTGGCGATGTTGTAAAAGGTGCAATGCTTGCCCATAAAGCAGAAGATGAAGGCACTTTTGTAGCCGAAAAAATTGCTGGTCAGAAACCCCATATACCCTATTTGCTTATTCCAAACGTACTCTATACTTGGCCAGAAGTGGCTGGGGTCGGATATACCGAAGAGCAACTCAAAGAACAGGGACGCGAGTATAAAGTGGGTTCATTCCCTTACCGTGCATTAGGGCGCGCGCGCGCTTCTATGGATATTGATGGCTTAGTAAAAGTACTGGCCGATAAGCAAACTGACGAAATTTTGGGTATGCACATCATAGGCGCAAGAGCAGCAGATATGATTGCTACAGGCGTTACGGCTATGGAATTTAGAGCCTCTGCCGAAGATGTAGCACGCATGAGCCACGCACACCCTACCTACATGGAAGCCGTCAAAGAGGCCTGCCTCGCCGCTACTGATAATCGTGCCGTACACATGTAGGGCATATAATAAAAACAGAAAGGTGCAGGTCTAAACCTCTCCCCTGTTTGCTTTGAACACCAAGCACGGAAGAGAATAACCTACGCCCTTGTCTATGTCCTGACGCTCTTGTCTGTGTCCTTACAGACAACCGTGAGAGACACAAGCAACAGCGAAGAGTAGCCACAACTCACAGTTTTTGAAAAACTGTGAGTTATGCTATTCTATTGCAGTTATTTTTTTATACCGAACTTATTACCAATTATTTTTTGATTTATGATTCAAAGACTTCAAAGTATTACGCTTCTTTTGGTAACTATCCTGATGGCTACCGTTATTTTTATGCCCCTATGGACAAAATCAGGTGGCGGGCAGCATCTTGTGCTTACAAGTTTTAACCTTACAATGCTCAAGGGAAGCGAAACCGTAGAGCAAAGTACGACTGTTTATTTAGCTATTATCGCTGGAATATCTGCCATTGTTGCTTTTGCTGCAATTTTTCTATACACCAATCGCATGCTACAAATGCGACTGGCAATGCTCAACTCCTTTTTTATCGCTATATTTTTAGCCATTTGTATTTATATCGAGGAGTTTGTCATGCCTGATATGCTTGCTGCAAGTGGTAGCGGTGTACCAGCTATTGGATTTTGGTTGCCTGTTGTAGCGATTGTGCTTAGTCAAATTTCTGCACATTTGATCCGTAAAGATGAGAATATGGTCAGAAGCGCAGACCGCCTGCGCTAAGATTAAGTACATTCATCAGTACTTGCACAAATTTAGAGCTAACAGTTCTGTTCGAACTGTTAGTTCTGATTTGATTTTTTCCCCACCCCTGATTCTTGCACACAATTTTCCACTATTTATTTTCAAGGAATTAACCATTCAGCAGTAGCCTCCTGCTCGCTTTGTAAGTCTGAAAAAAGCAAACGATGATGCCCCTCACGGCGAATTTGCAAAAGTTCTATTGTTTCTATCTCGAAAGATAAACGACAAAAATAATTCTCTGTATCTAAGTAGGCTACCTCATCAAAATCTTGTGTCATGGGTGTAGCTGGTGCTTGGGCAGTAGTATAATCTTTGCGACTATGCGCAGGCAGTGCATTCCATATTTGGCGACTTACCTCATCTTGATAATGCACCTGTGCGCGCGCTTGTAGTCGTAACTGAAGCCATTTTTTAGGGTGGAAAAAAAGCAAGGAAGCATGAGGGTTTTGTTTAAAATCAGCAATCTTTTGGGTGCGATAATCTGTATAAATCCAAAGGCGACGGCTGTTATCAATTTTACGCAAAGCTACTACACGCTGCTGCGCCTGCCCCAAGCTATCAGTAGATGCCAATGTAAAATAACGAAAAGGGTGGCGTTTGTCAGCCGTAGCACGGCGAAGCTGCTGCCAAGTCTTTTGATAATAATCTTGTGATGTGGGTGTAGATTCTTGCATAGGAATATTAAAAATTAAAAAAAACGGTATAATTATTTGCTTTTGAGGCGCACTTATTCTATTTTGCCAATAGGACTGTTTAAAAATATTTCTTAAAACTCAAAAAATTAGCTTTTACAATAGTTGCAGGCGTATATTTGCTTGTATCTCTTTATAAAGCATTTTTCAACCACCCCTTAATCCCCTCCTTGAAAAGGAGGGGAGCTTGCCATAACTCCCCTCCTAAGATTAGGAGGGGCTGGGGGTGGTTGAAGGACACATAAGAGGTAAAATTTTGTTTTAACATTGTTTTCTAAACCGGTTCAATGCTTAGTATCCCCGCAAAGGGGTGTAAAGTTGTAAGAGTTTTAGTAGTAACAGTGCTAAAATTGAACTACAATTTAATAAGCCAAGTTTTGTTTTCCAAACTTATTCAAACACAAATCAAAAACAAGATGAAAATTAAAGGAAAAGTAGTGTATCAAGATTTAGGTACTGGTTTTTACGGTATTATCGGCGATGATGGCAAAGAATGGAGACCCATAAATATGCCCGCTGCCTTAGAAAAAGATGGACTTCAAGTAGAAGTAACGGCTGAAAAAGCCGATGGGGGTATGTCTATTTTTATGTGGGGAGAAACTATTAAAATTTCTGACTACAAAAAAAGCTAAAACCAAAAACTAAACCTAAAAAATAAAATAAGTTTGCATACAGATTTTATCCTCGAGTTGCGTGGCATTCATAAAAACTATGCTACAGAAGAGGTAAGTACCGTAGCCTTAGAAGGAGTAGATTTAAAAATCAAAAAAGGCGAATTTGTCGCTATTACAGGACCTTCGGGCTGCGGCAAATCTACATTACTCAATATCATAGGATTGCTCGATATTCCTACAAGTGGCGAGCTTTATTTTAGAAATCAAGCGGTACATAACCTCTCTACAAGCCAGCGCACTGCTATCAGAAGAGACCATATCGGATTTGTCTTTCAAAATTTTAATCTTATAGACGAACTTACCGTATATGAAAATATCGAATTGCCCTTGCTTTACAAAAAAATTCCAAAAGCAAAGCGAAAAATTCACATTAATTTGCTCATGGAACAAATGGGAATCTCACACAAACAAAACTTTTTCCCACACCAACTCGCTGGAGGTCAGCAGCAAAGAGTAGCTGTATGCAGGGCAGTCATAAGCCAACCTACACTATTGCTTGCCGATGAGCCTACAGCAAACCTCGACTCCGTGCATGGGCAAGAAGTCATGCATTTGCTCAGTAGGCTCAATGAAAGCGGCACTACCATTATTATGGTTACGCACTCTATGCTCAATGCAAATTATAGCCACAGAGTGCTCAACCTCTTTGACGGGCATATCGTTACGGATACGCTCATGTAGATACTCAAAACCAACAGTTAGTCTATTTGCATAGGGTGTACGTCAAGTTGGTAAATCAACTTAGATAATTTTAGCCTTCACAGTTTTTAAAGCTGTAACCCGGAGCTCCAGCTTTGGAAGTGTCTTATAACGAAGCTGGAGCTTCGTACTACAGGCCTTAAAGATATTAGATGTCAAATTTTTAGAAATAACATTTCTCAAAGAAATGTTACTACTGGTGTTAGCTTCTCTGCGCACTGTTATGTCCTTTATTGGTATTTAGGATACACATGCGAATGAAATAAATTTTTCAAGTGCTTTTGAAACTTAGGCTCTACATTATCCAAAAGTTCGTCATACTCTTTAGTAATTGTCTGATTCTGAGAAATTTTATCAATATCAGCCACCCATAAAGAATGCAAAGTAAATCCAAAATTAAATGAGGGGTGCTGCAGTTTGCAAATAGCCCCCTTTTTTAAATCGCAAGCATCAAAAATCCATATTTCACGTAAATAATTATCCTCCTGACCGCCTGTAGGGATAAGCATGGTTGTAAAAAGATAGCCGTCCATCTGTGGTTCGACATCAGGTGTAGGCGTTTTTTTGGGTACAAACTGGATTGCGCCTAAGTTATAGTCAATTGGAAATTGATAGTAGTCCTCGAGTTGCATAGTCTCAGTATTTAACCTTGTAATCTGGAGCGGCACACCCTGTTCGCTATATTGCTTGACAAGTTCGGTCGGTACGATACGATTGTCATAATCTTTATACAAATCAAAAATAAACTTGGTCAGCCTTCGGCGTTCCAAACCACCAAACTGCCAGTATATTTGTTTGATTTCGCGCACTGGTGCATCAGCCGATATAATTCCTCTAAATGTATAAAAACCAGCGAGCCAAGTGTGCATACCCATATCCTCACCTTTTTCAGGCTCTCCAGTTTTATGAATTAGATTTTCTTCTTTGATGCTTGCCTGCTCTACATCTATAACGATTTTACCGACCCGATTTACGTCCATTGAACCTGTAGCTAAAATGCCTGCTGTGCCGTCCACTATAGGAGTATTGGGAAAAAGTTCATCATAAAATCTTACCCATTCTGCGAGGCAAGCCGCACTATTCGAGGCGGTATAAAGAGTGAGTAAACCTTCGGGATTAGCATAATTAGCCGTAAAATGAATAAACTCGGGCTTTAAATCTACTTTTTTAGCCACTACGGTATCTCGCTCTGCAATCAAATCACTGCGTTTGATAATATACACAGGTGTATAAGGGATTTGTGGCAGGGTGGTGTACTTTCGTAAAAAAGCATCAATTTTAGTATTTCTAGGGAACGGATTATTCATCAAAACATCTAAGGAGAGTTTGAAAGCCGCATCAATCAGCACGATATAGTCTTCGCTAAGGCTTGTTTGGTGCATGCATTGCGTAATGGCGATGTTCTGCCCTGCCTCGTCCGTGATACGCCAGCGTTTGTAATCACTGTGGTTATCAAAACGCAAAAGATACACCTCGTCAATGAGTTTATTTTCTTTTTTAAAGCAATCTATAAGCCCGCGAATCAAACTCCAAAATTTTGATTTTTTATTGGCTATACGTTGTTCTACAAATCCTAAAAAAGCAGCGAAGCCTAGCTTCCTTCCTTTTACACCCTCCCATTCATCAATAGACTGCTCAAGAAGGCGTTCAAGAAGGCGGGGCTTGCGTTGCAAAAGTGGCAATATGCCCGAGGCATAAAGTAATGTTTTGACAGACTTTGTATAGTTTACAGTAAAAAGTTCTTGCGTAATGGGGTCGAATGTAGGGTGTGCCGTGCCTTGAATCAATTTAAAAAGCCATTTTACCGACGGGGGCGTTGCAGCTTCATAATCTTTGAGCCTACCTATAGCGGCTCTAATTTTCAAACTATCCGCATCAAACTCATACGCCCTACCTAAATCAGCCGTTGCTAAAAGTCGCTGTGCGTTATCAGGCTTAAAACGCACAGGCACTACAGCAGTGCCGAGCTGCTCGCCAGCACCCAAAACAAATGAAAGGCGCGCAATGCCCATATTCTTAAAACCCAAAATTTTATGCCAATGCGTACCATACTTGGTAGCTTCATCAGCATAAAATGAAGGCGGACGGAGTAAATCAGATTGCAAACGAACCGCCCCTTTTTCATTCAAATCAAATTTCATAATATAACCCGCCCCGCCCAGCAAAGGCGAACCGTATTCTTGATTAGGCTTACCATCAGGAGTAGTCTGAGGATAAGGAAGGGCAGAGTTTACCGAACCATTGGGCGTATTGATAAAAACATAGCCGTGCCAATCATCTGGGATAGCACCCTCTTTTACGTAAAAAGTAAAGTCTAAAGCATCGCGCGTTGAAGATACTAAAGGATAAGCCATATTTACATTTTCGTCAGGCATAAATACAAAAAATTAACAAAATAAAATAAAAAAATGCTTGGGTATATCATAGACAAGGTAGTCTTAAAGATGTAATGCTCAAAGTCTTTCAAAACTAACAGTTCTCAAAGAACTGTTAGTTCTAAGCATTACTTGTTATACACTACCAAATAGCAAGCTGGGGCTTCACGCTACTATTTATTCGTGTAACCCAATAATTTCGTTTTGTTAAAGTAGGTATAATAAGTGGTTAAACACAATAATTAAACAAATTTAACAAAAAAGCTAATCACCCGTAGGTATAAAGGATTGATAAGCCTGAAAAACTTGAGCAAAATTAAGTGCTGCGTCGGCGTTAGTAAACAAATAGCGTTCGCTAATGCCGGAGTCAGATTGTATATCAAGCAGACCGTAAGATAAACAAGGAAACACGACATTTTTTTTGTATCTGCGGTCGGGCGAGCCGTCTTTGTTGCTGTAAAGCCATACATTTTTTATCATTTTTGCGCCATCAGGTACTTCGTAGCGCGTTTCTACAAAAGGCAAAATTTGCGCTGAAATGCGCACATCACTATACTTTACAACAGCAAAATCTTGTGGTGTTTTGCGTATAATAATAAAATTTGGATAAAAATAAAAATCTCCCCCGTTTGCATTTTCTAAGTACAAAGCCTGCAACTCTTTACTTCCATAGACGCATAATATATCATCTTGTGCGCCATGCCCTACTTTTACAATTTTGCGAAGCACGTTCTCACCCGAGTCGTATCCTGCGAAATAGATTTGCTCTTCACGTGCGAGAATATCCCAGATATTAGAAGTTTTTACCATTGTGGTAAATGCCCTGACTAGATTCAGATACGCCTCAAACCAATCATTATCAAAATTAACTTCTATGCGCACCCTCGAGTTTTTTAGCTGTTCTTGAATCTGTTGCAAACTTGCCTTTTGCTTTTCTATATCACTATTGATTTCTTTTTTGCGATTTCTACCGATGAGTTTGTAAAGGAAATTAAAATTAGATTGAAGTTTGCGCTCTGAAGTATGCCAATCATTTTTGATACGCTGAAACGCTACCTTCAATGTGCTGCGCTGCTCATGCGCCGCTAAGATAAGACGTTGCAAACCCTCAAAACCCGAAGAGGTTAGACCCGAAAGCTCGTCGCTTTGCCAAAATGTAAGCCTTGATAAGTCCGCCTGCGTTATCTGCTGCTGACCACGGCGCGCGCGCTGGCTTTTGCTCACAAGTGCATTTTGAGAAGTATTGGAGGGCGAGTTGAGCTTTTGGCGGTAATAAATCCCCGTACCGGGAAGTCCCGCATTTACATAAGTACCATCTTTACGAAAAGTAAGGCTTGCCCCTTTCACACCTGCCGAAACGCTTACACCACCTTTGCTCAAATTAAGATGAACACCAGGTATAATTTTTATTTTTTTTCTAAAATTTAGTGCCATATCATAGTTTTTTTTGTTGGAATGTAGGTATAGCACTAACAGTTCTGGCAGAACTGTTAGTGCTAAAATTTTAAAAATTAAGTATTAGCAATTCAATGCTTGCTCGATATCCCAAATCAAATCATCGGGATTTTCTACACCAATAGATAACCTTACCATATTATCTCCGATACCTAAAATATCTTTTTCGGTTTTGCTCATAGAAGAGTGCGTCATGCTTGCGGGGTGCTCTGCTAACGACTCCGTGCTTCCAAGGCTTACTGCCAGATGCGCAATTTTAAGATTATTCAAGAAGGTAAAGGCTTCTGCTTCCCCACCTTTAATATCAAAAGCGATCATCGCCCCTGGCGCCAGGCATTGCTTGCGATAAGTTTCGTATTGCGCATCGCCCTCTTTGAGCAAGCCTAAGTAATATACCTTTTCTACTTTAGGGTGTGTATTGAGATAAGCAGCCACTTTTTGTGCATTAGCCGTTTGTTTTTCCATACGAATTTGTAAAGTTTCTAAGCTACGCAAAAGCAACCAGCCCGTCCAGGGTCCCGCCATATTTCCCAAAAAGGTACGCAGCGTTTTAAGCCTTTTAATCACATCAAATGAACCTACACAAGCCCCCGCAATCACGTCAGAATGACCGCCAATATACTTCGTAGCTGAGTAGATTACGATATCAACACCAAACTCAATGGGTTTTTGCCAGAGCGGCCCTAAGTATGTATTATCTACGGCCAGATATACATGCTTCTCTGGCGTAGAAAAGGCATCGGCAATCTCACGACACATTGTCAAATCTATCAAATCATTCGTCGGATTGGCAGGAGTCTCGATATGTACTAATCCTAATCTATCTGCCTTGCCAGTATCTTTGACTTTTTGAATAATCGTTTCTTTTGTATCCTGTGGCATAAACTCCACACTCTCTATACCAAATTTAGTCAAAACCTCTTTGATAAAATGCCCCGTACCGCCGTAAAGAGGTGCGCTATGCAAAAGTAAATCGCCGGGTTTTAAAAACTCAAACATAACCGTACTTATAGCAGACATACCACTCTCAAAAATAGCACAATCCTCTGCTTCGTCCCAAAGCGCTAATCTATCCTCTAATATCTCAAGGTCGGGGTTATTCAAACGGCTATAAATTAGCCCGAGCTCCTCACCTTCTCTTTGCTCACGAATCCCATAAGCCACTTCAAAAAATGCTTTGCCCTCCTCTGCGTTCTTAAAAACAAAGGTAGAAGTCTGAAAAATAGGACATTTAATTGCGCCCTCAGATAGGGAAGGCTTGTAGCCATAAGACATCATTAAAGTTTCTGGTGAAAACTTGCGTGCTTTGTTTGTGTTATTGTTGTCTTTCATTGTTTTTTGTGTAATATTTGTAATACTTTGGTAAAATAAAGATATGTGTGTATATTGAATTGAGCAATATAGCTTTTTTTTGTAGCTTTTCAAAAGATTTTTTACTTGCTTTGGTCTCAAAAAAACATACTGCTAAAAAAAATCAAATTTTACTATTTTTTTTGCCATAGATTTCTTAATTTGCTTTTCTCAATTAGCCATGAAACTAACATTTCTCAGAGAAATGTTAGTTTTGGTTCATACTACTATACATTTTTCCATAGCGTTATGGAAAAATGGGCTTAGCAATAACATTGCTTTGGGGTGTACTTCAAGTTGGTAAATCGGCTTAGCAAGTTATAGAAATAACATTTCTGACAGACATGTTATTTCGGAGCTAATTTAGCAAAGCTGTCGTACACCCTTTCTTTGAGTCATGTTACTGCTGGCTGGCGAATGTCTATGTAGTATAGTTTGGGTTATCATTCACTTTTAAGGCTTAATACAATACTATGTTCTTACTTGCCGAAAACTCTGCCGATAATATCAAATTTGTATTGCACCCACGCAATTATACACAGCTTTATAACAAACTCAAAACAGTGCTTGATACTGATGAGTATATGTTTTTTGCACGTCCTGATGTATTTACTACAGCGAGCCGTTGGTCTTACGAAGGCGAAGTGCGCACCGAAGTGCCCATAGATTTTGATAAACTCGATGAGAGTTTGAAACCTCAAATAGCAGCCTTAATGCTGGATTTGCAAGACCGAATTAGCGATAAGCTCAGTAAGCATCGCGAGTTTAAGCATATTTATAAAGATATGTTTATGGTCTCATCGGTAAGCGATATTAAAGTCATCGAGACTGCCGAGGGCAAACTTATTCCCATTCTTACACAATGGGGCTGTAAATCAATGGATTCGATACTGCCCGCTACAGTGAATAATATCACACGTAACATCCCACTACCCGAAGTGCGTAATGTTATTTTAGATTTGCGCTATAGCGATAATGTTTCGGTTTTAAACTATCAGCTCGAGGCACAAAAAATCCCTATGCCACCACAAATCCTAAAAAGCGACGCACAAGGACGCATACATTTAGGAAAATGCACTGTTGGCGCACAGGTAAAAGTCTTTAAAGTTCAAAATGAAAACTTGCTTTTCGAGCAGCTTATTCAAATCAATGCTGGGTCTGAAATTTATACCGTCAAAATCCCGAGCTTTGCAGATGCTGAAATCAAAGTCATCAATCAGCACAACGAACTGCAAACCAATATAGCACTCGAGCTCGAGCACGCAGGCAAAACCCAAACACTCAACACTGGCGATAATGGCATCATTATTTGTCCACAGCTCCAAGTCGGTACTCAAATCAATATACGCACAATTGAGGGCGAAGAACCCGAAAAAACTTTTGAAATAGCACGCAGTGGCAATGAGTTTGTCTTACAAATACAAACAGAAGAAACTCCAATACCACCACAAGAAGAACCTGAACCAATACCAATACCAGAAGAAGAAGAACAACAACAACAACAACAAACGCCCGCAACGCCTACTTTTGATATTCAAATTCGCATTATTGATGCACAACGTCAATCATTAGCTGACTATCCTATTTTGATCACTTATGCAGAGGTACGCAAAGATTTTTATAGCGACTCAGCAGGGCATATTCAACTTGAGGGCAATATTGAAATAGGCAGTAAAGTAGAATTAAGTGATTGGAATCACTTAGAAAATAGCCAAGTTTTTACCGTTACAGAAGGGCATAATCAATGGACTTTTCAGATTAAAGACCCTGTGCCCGAGTCCGTAACTGTCCTATTATTAGACCAAAAGGGCGCACCCATGACTAATATACTGATGGAGTTTGCACTTCAATCAGGAAAAATCAATAACCTTACCGATAGCAAAGGCACGGTCGTTATACCTTATGCAAAATTCGCTGCGGGTGAAAAGATTATGACTAAAGTGCATCTAATGCAAGGGCAGGAGGCATCAAAAAATAAAAATACGGTAACAAAAGCATTTACATTTAATCCAAATGAAATAAATTATACGCTTCAGCTCAAAGACCGAAAACCTTGGCTTATTTGGTTTTTCGGTGGTTTGTTGCTACTCCTGCTCCCTCTTTTACTTTTTATACCCTTTTCGAAAACGCTCATTGTCAAGCTCGAACCCGCAGAAAAAGCACAGCCCCAAACAGTTATTACCCTAAGCTATAAAAATAGCAACTTCGAGCAAGTAATTAACCAGAATAGTGAAGCTACTTTCGAAGGTTTATCCTACAACCTATACGAACTTATCATGGGCAGTGGCGAGCAGGTCAAAGTAGCGGCTAACCAGCAGCCTTGCTACAGTACAGGTATGCAAATTCTTGATTTTGATACCCTTGCTTCCTTGCATGTATTTGTGCTACCGCTTAATGCAATATCTACTGCTATGGATTTTAAGGTCGTAGATGCTGAAGATAACCAGCCACTTCCCGATGCGCAGATTGTGTTTAATCAGCGCACAGAAAACGCCTACGAAAGAAGCGAAGCACGCACCGAAGCCGATGGGCGTGTGCAAGGTGCACTATTGCAATGTGCGGAAGATATGCAAATTATTGCGCGAAAAGAAGGATATATCGCTGATACGCTTACCGCAAAAGATATCGAAACTATAAGTGGTGATGTAGATTTAAATCGCCTATTGCGCCTCAAACCCATCAAACAAAACTTGCGTTTTTACGTCAATGACTGCAAAACAGGTGAGCCACTACCCAATGCAAACGTAATTATTAACTTTGATATTGAGGGCAAAAACGAACAAACCACAGCACGTACTAACGTCAATGGTATTGGAAAAGGAGAATATGAAAATGCCTACAGTATCGCAAAAGTACAACTCGCCGCACAAAAACAATACTACATCCCAGCTGAATTTGATAATAACAATATCTCCGTGGCAGATTTTATGCAACTTAAAAGAGAAGAACGCACTATATGCCTCGAACCCGACGGCAATCCGCTTACCTTCAAAAATACCAGCTTTAATACGGGAAGACCAATACCCGGCACCAGAAATATTGCTATTATAGCAAGAGCAGAACAGCTAATAAGAAGAGATACCGTTATGAGTAATGCAAATGGATATTTTACCATAGGAGGACTAAATCCCGAAGATCTAATATCTATTCAAGCAAGCCACCGACCTCGATACCAAGACAACAGAAATACTATAAACCGTATCTTAGTAAGCGATTTGCTATCAGCAAATGAACAGAAACGAACCATCCCGCTCAAAGATGACAGACCCGCACCAGCACCCTGCAATGCACCACCCCAAGAAGCAGGAGGGCAAGGAATCATTGTACGTGAATTTAATATGCGATATCAAGACGTAAAGTTTAGCCTAGAGTACGATATGTTTACACTACCTGACCAACTTATTATATACTGTGGACGTGGGGAAAGTGGCAGAATACTTTACGACAGCAGAGTCCCAATAGCTGGAAGAGGAAGCATACCGATTGAGATTTGTAGAAATTCTACTTGGATTACGATTAAAATTATCGGTAATGATGCAGGTACGGACTGGACATATAAATTTGTTTGCGATTAAGAACTCAAAAATGTCGGTTATACAAAAATGACTATACAAATATACCTTTATCCATAACGTGGGATTTGAAAACCCCACGCTATGGATAAATGGGATTAGCACTCACATTTCTCAAAGAAATGTGAGTGCTAATTTTACATTTTAAAAACTTAATCTTTTTTGTGTAAAATATTCCTACCTCTCTGCCTATATAAGCCACAGACAGCCTTCATAATCAAAAAATTAAATATTTTATCAGTTTTATTACATACCAATAAAAACTTGATTCAAACACCTATCCGCGTCTCTAAAAAACTAAAACCTTATTTAAAGACTTTAAACGCATATAAAAGATAAACAACATTAAAAAAAAAAAAAAAAAACAGTTGGATTTTTGTTTTTAAATTACCTATATTTGCATCATAAAATTTAGACAAAGCATTTAAAAATAAATGTAGCGGACGGACAGGATTTTATAAGGCATTTGTTTGAATTAATCTTTTTTTATTTTTTTTATATCTAAATTTTTTGTTATTATGCAAAATCTCTTTAAATTTGCCTTTGTAGCGATAGCATTTGTGCTTTTTTCTTTTAGTCTGGTGGAATTAACTGGGCATTCTGAAACTTTGAGAGTAACTGACATCGCTGCACCTGAAGGTGTAAAGTGTAGAGAAGTGGTTATTAAAGGCTCGGAAAGAAAAGCACATCCTCATATCGGTCCAGACGGTAGTAAAAGATTTTACGTTTCCACAAAATGCGCGGGCGATCCTGATAGTAGAGTACTGCGTAGTACAGTACGCCAAATTGTTAAAACAAATGCTGATGGCACGCAAGTAATTGATGTTATAGACGGCGATACTGGACAAACTGCTTCGCCAGCTATATATGCTCATATGGAAGCATACGTATTAGGGACTTTATAGAAATATTTTTTTGCAAGTATTTGATAGAATATTTAATTTATCAAATACTTGCTTTTTGTAATCTAGCCCAAACAACACAATCCTTATGAAATTTCTAATTTACACTTTTCTTTACTTTTTTTGTATGGTGGTGGTATCAGTAGCTCAGCAAGACCAAGATTTTAAAGGGATTACATTAGACGAAACTGTAGTAATAGCTAAACAAGAGCAAGCTTTTGAAGGAATTATAGATTATACCCCGAATTATCGCTTAGTCAGGACAAAAGAAGAAAAAAAAGGATATGCTGGCAGTGGTAGGACTGATATGCACCTCGATGATTTTATTTTTGCATACCGCTTATATTTTAAAGGGCGCAGAATACGAGTAGATAAAGAGTTGAGAGAAAAAGAAGTAGGTAAGAAAACATTCTGGAATCGCTACCATAAGGGTGGCTTTAATCCAGAGAAACTCACTTATTGCTTACACGAATTCATAGACTTAGATAGTAATATGTACTATCGATTTGAATATGGTAAAGTCCCAGCAGATTATAAGGGAGAAATTAGCCCAGAGCATGTTCAACGAAAAATGCCTCTTTCGGATTATCGTAAGGCTATAAAAAAAGTTACACTTTTGGAAGATAGCACCATAATACAGGGAAGAGCAGCCACAAGCTACCGCATCGATTACGAGTACCCTCACTACTGGCAATTTGTATGGGTTGCTAAAGACGATAGTCTGCCCTATCCAAGTGTTTATCCTCCTTTTCATCATGGCTACAGCGCAGACATACCAAGTCTAAGAGACTTAGCAAGAGAAAGCCGAGTTTTCAATGATTTTAGTGATTATTTTCAGGGGCTTATACTCTATAGTGAAACCTCTGAAACACATAAAATGAATAAATCCCAAGTAGGACCTCATACGGAAATGTATGAAATACATATCCTCCGCAATATCGAAGAAAAAGAACTCCCTGACGAACTTTTCGAAATCAAAATAGCTAATTAAACCCCATATAATTATGAAACAAAATTGCATGATTTTTATTTTTCTTTTCTTATTCTCGAGTCCTCTCATCGCCCAAAAAGCCTTCGAAGGTGTGCTCACCTACGAAGCAGGTGATATGCTCCGAAGCGTTTCAGACGTACCCGAAGACTGGATGTCTGATATATTTGAAGCCTACAAAGTCTATATCAAAGGCGATAAAATAATTGTCAAAGTGGCTTATGCTGATGCGGGTATGCCCAACGAAGAGGAGTTCATGCTTTACGAGTACATAGAATTGAAAAGAAAAAAATACTACAAAATTGCTGAACCAGCTAATTTTGATAGTTTGAAAATAAGTAATTATCTAAAAAATCCTAAAATCAAAATTATTGAAGAAAAGAGGCTAAAAAAAATACAACCCAAAATCAAAGAAGTAAGCCTGATCCAAGCAGATACGACTACCTCTAATAACGAAGCCGCCTCACTTTACCGTGTAGTTTTCGATTGTGAGGATTGTTTTTCTCATATCTGGGTAGCCAAAGAGAAAGGTATAAAAATTAAGCACTATCCTCCTATTTTTTATGTAGCTTCGGGTTTTGTAGGAGGAGCTTCTGATTCCGCTATAGATGCCATAAAAAATGCTGTAGAGCAAGAAGGCTTTTATTTTACAAATTTTTCTTCTCATTTTGAAGATATAATTTTAGAAGTTCACGTATCGCTCGAGTCTATTTATAAGGAGTTGCACCGCCGAGACTCGCAACATCAAAGACAAGAAGCTTATAACGTACTTCGTCTCATCAGCATCGAAGAAAAAGAACTCCCCGATTCGCTCTTTGAATTAGACCTCGAGTAGCGGCGAAGCTCCAGCGAAGCCTTTTCTGTGCTGTCTGTTCCTCGCTAACCTCGGCAGTGGTCGAAGACCCTCCCGATGGTTGAACAAACAAAAGCGATAACTGACTTTCCGCACCCCTGTTTTATTTTTTATTTATTTATTAAAAAACTGATAATCAATTGCTTAATAAATAAGGACTTCTCAAGACAGTATTAAATATTGGGTAGCAATTGCTGAATTCTTCATGATTGATAGCTACAAT